>NZ_JASDDA010000071.1:0-13146 GCF_030407645.1 Pseudoalteromonas sp. APC 3495
GATCAAGGCTAAAATTAAAGCTAAATAGGTCATAACAGACAAGGCATGCACATTTTGCAATAGATATCATAAAGTTAGACTACTATAAATAGTAATTATAGAGACTATAACTTTGATAACACTCTCACAAAAGACGTTAACACTAAATAAATAAACATTATTTATTAGCTAAATTTAATTTACACGTGTATACCCACTGTATTACTGGTTGGTAACCGTTATACTTTTAAACATTATTAAAATTAAGGAGTTTTTACTCTATGTCAGCAATTTATATAGCCGGTATTGCACTGTGTTCAGTGTTAGCCCAATGGGTCGCTTGGGCGTTTAGAGTACCCGCTATTCTGTTTTTATTGCTTACAGGGCTTTTATTAGGGCCATTTAGTGGCGTATTAGACCCTGATGCATTATTAGGTGATTTACTTTTTCCTGTGGTCTCTTTGAGTGTCGCTGTGATTTTATTTGAAGGGTCCTTAACTTTACATTTTCGAGAACTTAAAGGGATCAGTAAAGTCGTCAGAAACCTCTGCTCTATTGGTATGCTTACAACTTGTATTGTTATTAGTTTTAGCGCCTATTGGTTACTCGAGTTAAATTGGCGAGTTGCTGCAGTACTTGGCGCTGTGCTTGTTGTTACGGGGCCAACCGTTATTGCTCCATTACTTAACTCGATGCGACCTACCCAGGATATCGATCGTATTTTACGCTGGGAAGGCATAGTAATAGACCCCATTGGCGCTTTATTTGCAGTGTTAGTGTTTGAAGCCGTAATGCTGGTTGGTCAGGGTGAAGTACTTAGCCACACTATCGTTGCACTGGTTAAAACCGTTGGCGTTGGTTTAAGTATTGGTGTGGTTTCGGGTTGGATCACGACGCAACTAATGCGCCGAGAATGGCTGCCATTTGAGCTACATAAGTTTGGTATTTTAGCGTTAGTGTTAATTAGCTTTTCTATTTCAAACCACATAAGCCATGAGTCAGGCTTACTGGCTGTGACGGTGTTTGGCATTTGGTTAGCTAATCAAGATGACTTGGAAATAGATTCGGTACTCGAGTTTAAAGAAGATTTGTCAATGATTTTAATCTCGACTTTATTTATTTTATTGGCCGCAAGACTACAACTCTCTGATTTAATGATGCTCGACAGCGACGTATTTATATTTTTAGCTATTGTGCTATTTATCGCCCGCCCATTGTGTATTGCTATTTCAACCTTTGGTACAGACTTACCGATGAAATCGCGCCTAGTACTTGCTTGGATTGCACCTCGCGGTATTGTTGCAGCAGCCGTTGGTTCAGTATTTGCGCTGAGTATGATGGAAGCGGGAGTGGCCGATGCCGAAAAAATGGTGCCACTCATATTTACTGTTATTATTGTTACTGTGGTACTGCAAAGCTTAACGGCTATCCCTGTTGCGAAACTACTTGGAGTGCGTCAACCATCCCCTAATACTATTTTAATCATTGGTGCAAACCATGTATCGCGTGCAATTGCACGTGGCTTAAAAGAGCAAAATATTCCTGTTCATCTATCAGATCCTGCTTGGGAGAACTGTAGAATGGCGCGCATGGATGGCCTGCCTTGTTATTACGGTAACCCGCAATCGGAGCATGCTGAACGTTATTTACCTTTAACCACGATTCGCAGTGTTTTAGCGCTTTCACCTAATCGCCACCACAACGCATTAGGGGTGCAGTACTTCTCTCATTTATTAAATGAAAAAAATGTATTTTCACTACGTTCCTCTTCATCACATGCTAAAGCAAATAAAGACAGCGCGACGTTTTTATCACGACAAATTCTGTTTGGTGAAAACGGCGCATATGCACGCTTAAGCAGTGTTATTGCCAAAGGCGGTAAAGTGAGTGCAACACGTATATCTGAAGAGTTTAGCTGGCAGCAGTATTTAGAAATGAATCCTGAAGCGATCCCACTGTTTATTCTCAAAGGGGATAAAGACAGTGATGAAGACGCACCAGTGAAAATGAGGCCTTTTACCAGTGATATGGAAAAGCCACCACAAGAGGGTGAACGAGTAGTTGCATTGCAACCGCCTAAAATATCGCTATTAAAAGATCCGGCCAATAACAAAGCCAAAGACAATAAAAAAGACGAGTAATAACTAAAAAGCGAGAGTGCTAAAAAAGCACTCTCGCTTTTTTATTTACAAACCTAAACTCTGATTAAGAGATTTACTAACATATTAAATCATAGTCATAATTAGGTTTATTTTCTCTAGCTGGAGTTTAGGTTACATAGGTAAGCGCGCGCGGGTAACGACACTAGCTGGCATTTTTTCAGCAAGTTTAGTTAATGCTCGCTCTATTTTTTTATGTGTCGCTTTATCGGCTACCGTGGTGTTAAACAGCCAACGATAAGCATCTTCAAAGTCTCTTGGACTACCATAGCCTTGATTAAACAAGCCCACTAATCGTAATTGAGCTTTTAAGTTACCTTGCGCTGAGGCCTCACGGAGGTAGGTTATTGCCATGGCTTTGTCTTTTTGGACTAACTGCCCAACATCGTAGTAGCGACCTAGTTGCTCTAATGCTGCCGCTAAGCCCTGCTCAGCCGCTTTTTTCATGTAATACACACCTAGAGCTACATCACGCTCAACACACACCTTGTAGGCAAGCATATCACCGTATAAAAATTGATACGACGGCAATGCCATTTTATTGGCTCGTGCTTCTATATCTTGCACTAACTGGCAATTATCTGCCTTCACGCGGGCTAGATGAGTGTTCTCATTAATTAAAGCTATTAACTCAGATTCGGTATACAGCGGCACAGCTGCAGGGCTTTCTTCAGCTAAGCTATTGCTTATATTAAATAAAGAAAGTGTAAGTAGTGATAATGACCACACTGAGCAACGAGAAGATAAACGCATATTAACCACTTTAAAAATAAACTTACCAAATAATATACAAAGATCGTTCCACTATTAATAGGTGTGCTTTTTTATAGGCATAAAAAAAGCTGCACATGGCAGCTTCTTTTCAACATAAACCCAATTATGCAAATGGGCTACGAAGTATCATGGTTTCAACACGATCTGGACCTGTAGAGATAATATCAACAGGGACGCCCGTGATTTCTTCAATACGTTTAATGTAATCAATTGCTGCTTTAGGTAAACCTTCAAGCGATGTTACACCCACGGTATTTTCAGACCAACCAGGCATTTCTTCGTATACTGGTGTTACTTTATCGTAACCTTCAGCCGCTAATGGCGTAACGTTAGTCACAGTACCATCTTCAAGCTTATAACCAGTACAGATTTTAAGTGTTTCTAAACCGTCTAGAACGTCAAGTTTAGTTAAACAAAAACCTGAAATGCTGTTAATTTGAACTGCACGGCGCATAGCCACTGCATCTAACCAGCCAGTACGACGTAAACGACCAGTAGTAGCACCAAACTCATGACCTTTGTCACCTAAATGCTTACCTACTGGGTCTTGTTTTTCAAGGCCATCGTAAAGCTCTGTAGGAAAAGGACCTGAACCTACACGTGTTGTGTACGCTTTAATGATACCTAGTACATAATCAAGGTGTAATGGGCCAAAACCCGCACCTGTAGCAACGCCACCAGCAGTAGTGTTTGAAGATGTAACATAAGGGTAAGTACCGTGATCGATATCAAGTAATGTACCTTGTGCACCTTCAAATAAGATGTTGTCACCGGCTTTACGCGTTTGATCTAAAAGCTCAGTTACATCAACTACCATTGCTTTTAAGATGTCAGCAACAGCCATTGCGTCATCAAACGTTTTTTGAAAATCTACTGCATCTACTTTGTAGTAGTTCACTAATGTGAAGTTGTGGTATTCCAATACTTCTTTTAACTTAGTAGCAAATAATTCAGGATTGAATAAATCGCCAACACGTAAACCACGACGTGCTACTTTATCTTCATACGCTGGACCGATACCACGACCCGTTGTACCGATTGGTTTATCGCCACGCGCTGTTTCGCGAGCTACATCTAATGCAACATGGAAAGGCAATATTAGCGGACATGCTTCACTGATTAAAAGACGTTCGCGTACTGGTACGCCACGCTCTTCAAGCATGCCAATTTCTTTCATTAGCGCTTCTGGTGATAAAACAACACCATTACCAATCACACATTTAACATTGTCACGTAATACACCCGATGGAATAAGGTGTAGAACTGTCTTTTCACCGTCGATCACTAAGGTATGGCCAGCGTTATGGCCACCTTGATAACGAACTACTAAAGATGCTTTATCTGTAAGGAGGTCAACTACCTTACCCTTACCTTCGTCACCCCATTGGGTGCCTAGTACAACAACGTTTTTACCCATTGCAAATTCACTTAGAGAAAATTAGGACGAGATTTTACCAGAAAACTAAAGCAAAGTTCACCCCGTTTAGCTTATTTTTTCCTCGTGCCCTTAGTAAACATCAGTGTTTAGCTAATAATCACATAAATAACAGTGATTTATAAGATTAAAATTCAGATAACAAAAAGCCCTGCAATTGCAGGGCTTTTTAAATTTAACTAAAGCTGTGATTACTGAGCTTTCGCGCCTTTCATGTATTGGAAGAAATCGCTATCCGGTGATAACACCATCACGTCTTGCTTTCCTTTGAAAGTTTGCTTGTAAGCTTCTAAAGAGCGAACAAAGCTAAAGAACTCAGGGTCTTTATTATAAGCACTAGCGTAAATCGCAGCAGCATCAGCATCGCCTTGACCACGAACAGAACGCGCATTACGTTCTGCATCAGCAAGCATTACTGTTACACGGCGGTCAACACCTGCACGAATCGTTTCTGCTTTTTCCTGACCTTCAGAGCGGTGCTCTTTAGCAACGGCAGTACGCTCAGCACGCATACGTTGGTAAATAGAGCTACTCACCTCTTGAGGTAAGTTAATTTGCTTAACACGTACATCAAGTACTTCAATACCCAGCTCACTAGCACTTTCAGAGGCTTGTACTAACGCTTCTTCCATCAGCTCGCTACGTTCACCCGATACAATTTCACGAATAGTACGAGTACCAAAGTTAGTACGTAGGCCATTATTTACTTTTTGCTTAAGCAGTGTTTCAGCGTATTGCTTATCACCACGTGCACGCAGGTAAAAAGAGCTAAAGTCGTTAACACGCCATTTTACAAACGAATCAACAATTAAGTCTTTTTTCTCGCTAGTTACAAAGCGATCCGGTGTGCCATCTAGCGTTTGAATACGCGCATCAATGCGGCGCACTTGGCTAAAAAATGGCACTTTTAGATGTAGACCTGGACCATAAACCACCGCTTGATCATCGCTGTCTTTTTGTACTTTACTAAATAAAAGTACAATCGCCTTTTGGCCTTCAGAAACCACAAATACTGACGAGAAACACATTACAATGGCAGCTAATAGGATTACTAAACTAAAGTTTTTCATTATGCTTATCTCCCGTCGTTGAAGCGATCATTGTTAAAGCGATCATTACCACTATTAACAGTGCTGTTACGTGACGTATTTACCTTGTTACGTAAATCGTTAATATCGCTTGAGCTAGGTAAAGCAACGCGTGTTGATGAACCCTGTTTTTCCATGATTTTATCAAGTGGTAAATACATCATGTTGTTACCGCCCTTAACGTCAACCAATATTTTAGAGCTATTACCTAATACTTCTTGCATTGCGTCTATGTATAAACGCTCGCGTGTTACTTCTTTAGCTGCTTGGTATTCTGGAAGTAATTTCTCAAAACGAGCCACTTCACCTTGCGCTTCTAAAGTAATACGCTCTTGGTAACCTTCAGCCTCTTGCGTCATACGCGTTACTTGACCACGCGCACGCGGTTCAATTTCACGGGCATACGCTTCGGCTTCACGAATAAAGCGTTGTTCATCCTCTTGGGCTGCAATTGCATCATCAAACGCATCTTTAACTTCCATTGGCGGACGTGAATCCTTGAAGTTAACGTCAGTTACGATTAAACCTAAATTATAAGGTTCAATGATTTGATTTAGCTCATCCCAGGTATTTTGACGCACAACTTCACGGCCGTTAGTCAGTACTTGGTCCATTTTTGAATGGCCAACAACATAACGCAGCGCACTATCTAATGCTTCTTCAAGGCTGCTGTCAGCGTTAGTGACACTAAACTTGTATAAGTATGGGTCGATTACTCGATACTGTACTTCAAACTCAACGCTTACTACGTTTTCATCTTCAGTTAGCATAAAACCTGATGCTGATAACGAACGAACAGCTTCGATATCGACTGGAATAACCGTCTCAACAAAGGTCATCTTCCAACGCAAGCCTGGATCTGCAATTCGGTCAAACTTACCAAATTGAAGAACGACACCGCGCTCAGCTTCTTTCACCGTATAAATACCGCTTAACGCCCACACAATGGCAGCGATAATAAGTACAAATGAAATACCGGCTCCGCCAAGTCCACCGCCGCTACCATTGCCGGATTTTTTACCGCCAAATAAGCCGTTAAACTTGTTACTGAATTTACGGAACACCTCGTCTAAATCAGGTGGGCCTTGATCACGTCCGCCTTTGTTATTCCACGGATCTTTGTCATTGCCATTATTACCCGGTTCATTCCAGGCCATAGCTATACTCCATTGTTATCTAAATAAATTCGGAAATTGTGTTAAATCTAACAAATCTTATGCATTTCTTATACTAAAACCGACATTAATCTTTCAGTTTTTAGTCGCAGCTAATAAAACTTTCAATCTCTGGGCCAAAATCTTTAATCAAACGATTCCACTCAATCATAGGTAATCGCACATCTAGCAACCAATTACCTTGCTCATCAAAACGTTCGTTATGTACTGCACTTAAGTTAAATAAAGATGCTCTTAAACGTCCATACTGAGGAGCCAGTAGTAAAGTTTCACTCAACATCTTTTTAGCTAGTAAGTCACTAATAGCCTCACTTAACAGCTCGCAACCTTCACCTGTTTTTGCTGATAACCATACCCTTATAGGTTGGCCTTCGTCATCGCGATCAATACGTGGGGTTACATCATCCAGCGCATCAATTTTGTTGTATACAAGTAATTGCGGTACATCATCAGCTTCAATTTCTTTGAGTACTTCTTGTACCTGTTCAATATTTTCTTTTCGACGAGGGTCAGCTACATCTATCACGTGTAATTGTAAATCAGCCTCTCGCGTTTCTGTCAGCGTTGCTTTAAATGCAGCCACTAAGTCATGCGGTAAGTGGCGAATAAACCCTACAGTATCGGCTAAAATAACCGAACCAACATCGCCAATATCTAATTTGCGTAAGGTTGGGTCTAGTGTTGCAAACAACTGATCAGCGGCATACACATCAGAATTTGTAATACGGTTAAATAAGGTTGATTTACCCGCATTAGTATAACCCACTAAAGAAACCGTTGGGATCTCATTACGAGTACGTGCTCGTCTACCTTGCTCACGTTGTACGCCAACTTTAGCCAAACGGGCGCGTATATTTTTAATACGTGCACGTAATAAACGTCGATCGGTTTCTAACTGCGTTTCACCAGGACCACGTAAACCAATACCGCCTTTTTGGCGTTCAAGGTGGGTCCAACCTCGGATTAAACGAGTCGACATATGACGAAGCTGCGCTAACTCAACTTGAAGTTTACCTTCGTGAGTACGTGCGCGCTGAGCAAAAATATCAAGGATAAGTGTGGTTCTATCAAGCACCCGACATTGGCAAACACGCTCTAAATTACGTTCTTGAGACGGACTTAACTGATGGTTAAAAATGACAACATCGGCATTGTGGGTTTTGACAATTTCAGCTATTTCTTCTGCTTTGCCGGTACCGACAAATAGCTTCGGATGTGGTGCTTGACGGCTGCCTTGCACAACCGCCAAACTACTAACACCAGCAGAAGATACCAACATTTCTAATTCGTGGAGATCTTCACGATCCCCCTCTTTAGGTAAGTCGATATGGACTAAAATTGCCTGTTCGCCAGATTCATAGCGGTCAAACAAGCATTACGCTCCTAATTTAAAAGTTTCCAGCTTCAGGTTCTTCAGTGTCTTCATTTCCCTGAACACCTTGGAAGTTGACTGCGCGTGCAGGTACAACTGTAGAAATTGCATGTTTATACACCATTTGGTTAACAGTGTTTTCCAGCAAAATTACAAATTGGTCAAATGACTGAATTTTACCTTGTAATTTTATGCCATTTACCAAAAAAATTGATACTGGAATGCGCTCACGGCGTAGTGCATTTAAAAATGGGTCTTGTAACGATTGGCCTTTTGCCATGTTATTATTCCTTCGTTCTAGGTGTTATTATAATTAAGTGGCTGAACTGATTTAACAAAGATAAATTTTGTCCAACTACTACTAGCTTAGCGAACTTACTACACGATGCAAGTTTTCTTCATCACCTGTTGTTAACCATGTAACATCAGGCCAGCTTCTTAACCACGTTAATTGACGTTTAGCCAATTGACGTGTGGCTGCAATGCCGCGAAAAATCATTTCATCATGATCAATTTCACCCGCAAGGTAATCCCACATCTGTCTATAACCTACACAACGAATAGAAGGCATATTGGGATGTAAATCCTCACGTAGATATAGGGTCGAAACTTCTTTTTCAAACCCCTGTTCAATCATTATTTTAAACCTTTCTTCAATTCGATGATGTAATTCACTGCGATCATCGGGTGCAATTGCAAATTGATGAAAAGTATAGGGTAATGCTGGCTGTTTTTGCTTTTGCAATTCAGTCATCGTTTTACCTGTTATACGGTAAACTTCCAAAGCACGATTAATTCGCTGCGAATCATTTTCACTCATCTTTTGTGCTGCTTGCGGATCAACTTTAACCAGCTCTTTGTATAAATAAGGCCAGCCATGCTCTTTAGCTTGTGTTTCTAGTTCGGCTCTAACGTTTGCATCGGCTTCAGGTAATGGCGACAACCCATCAATTAGCGCTTTGAAGTACATCATTGTACCTCCAACCAATACAGGCACTTTACCTTGTTGATGAAATTTATCAATTTTTTCTATAGCATCACGTCTAAAATCAGCAACCGAATACGTTTCACTCGGATCAAGTAAGTCAATTAAATGATGTGGGGCACGAGCTAATTCGTCGGCATCAGGCTTAGCCGTACCAATATCCATACCTTTATAAACAAGCGCAGAATCAACGCTAATAATCTCAGTATTTAAATACTCACACAGTGAAATTGCCAATGCTGTTTTACCAGCAGCGGTTGGGCCCATTAAAAATATGACCGGTAAATTACTCAACACGAATACCTTAATTAAATTGCGTTAGATAAGAGTTTAGATCTATTTTAACTGCTTTTTCTCGCAAGCGTTCAATTGTTTGCGGATTATTTTGTAAGCGCGCTTGCTGCTCTAAAAAGGCATTGCTCGCATAGAACCGTGCGGGAATTATATTTACCTGCCATTGTAGCCATTCATCAATACTTGCTAGCTGAGCCTTACATCCCTCAAGCAATGCATCTATTGCAGCACTTACATCTAATAAGTACAGGCTTGTAGGCAGCTTCTTTACCATAACAAACTGCTTTTCTATTAATAACTCAAAACCTAGTAAGGTAAACCAAGACTGCTGAGCAGCAAGAAGCGCCGTGTCTTGTTTTGATACGTTGACACGCACAGGCAATAGGAGTGCTTTACCTTCAAGGCTGCCATGCTCTTTTATTTGTGTATGCCAATCATCCGCTAATGCGTATTTAAAGTGTGAACAATAAAGTTGATTTTCATTATTGAACACGCAAACGCCCTGTTCAATGCTTATTATATCGACAGTGCGCAGTGCTGTATCTGATACTTGCGTCTCATTAGATTGTACAAATGCTGCCGCAGTATCAAAGTGCTGCGCTTGTTGCTCATTCACGCCCTGATAAAACGCATTCACATCATGGTAATTTTGGCTTTCAGTACGCACCTGTCTACCCGCACCTTGACGACCGCCACCATAAGAGGCACTACTTGTAGATGGCGAATGACTTGGTTGTAATGACGACTTAGGATAATCAAAAAGTTCACTACTGGAAGTGTGTTCTTGGTTAAACGATGTAACTGGTGAATGATGAGCGTGAGCGGCTGGCGAATTAACAAACTCAGCTTGAAGTGGCACCACAACTTGTTTAATAGCTTGTAAAATAAAGTCATGTACCAAACGACCTTGATGAAAACGTACCTCATGCTTTGCCGGGTGCACGTTAACATCCACTTGGCGTGGGTCTATATCTATGTAAATCACAAATCCGGGAAGTTCTTGCTCGCCACTGACCTCTTCAAATGCTTGACGAATAGCATGCAGAATAAGTTTGTCGCGCATCATACGATTATTTACATAGGTATACTGAGTACTATTAGCCGATCCAACTGGCAATACCCAACCGTGTAGTTGCAACCCAGCCTCACCCGATTGAATATGCAATCCTTGCTCAGCAAACGCTTTACCCGCCACTTGTGCGACTCGCGTAATCGCTTGAGCAGGATCAGTTTTAGCGCGATACTGGCGCACAACTTTTTCATTATGGGTTAATGTAATTGATACATCAAAACGGCTCAGCGCAATACGCTTTATAAGCTCATCAATATGACTAAATTCGGTTTTTTCAGTGCGTAAAAACTTACGTCTTGCTGGGGTGTTAAAAAATAAATCTTTAACTTCAATTGTGGTGCCACTAGGGTGAGCAACCGGCTTTACCTCTACGGCCATATCTCGGCCTTGTGCAAAGGCTTGCCACGCAGCTTCTTGATTTTCGGGTTTAGAGCTTAAGGTTAAGCGAGATACCGAACTAATAGATGCTAAGGCTTCCCCCCTAAAACCAAGAGAACAAATATTTTCTAGGTCGTCTAGGGACTTTAGTTTACTGGTTGCATGGCGAGAGAGCGCTAATGTGAGCTCACCCTTTGCAATACCCGCTCCATTGTCGCGAATACGAATTAACTTGTGGCCCCCGCGTTCAATATCTATTTGAATACGTGTCGCGCCTGCATCAAGGCTGTTTTCTACTAACTCTTTAACCACCGATGCGGGACGCTCAACAACTTCACCCGCCGCAATTTGGTTTGCTAAGCGCGCAGGTAATATTTCAATACTCATAACAACCTTAAATGTGTGCGCTTTTAAAATTAACTCTGAGGAATATCAAGTTCCTGACCAATAAATAGCGTATTTGAACTGAGCTTATTAACTTGTTTTATTTTACTGATACTCACGCCATATCGACCTGCCAACATGCTCAGTGACTCACCAGGACGTACTTTATGTTTTGTTGGATACTGAGACTTTAATGACGCAAACAGTGAGTCGTCAGGCGGGTTACGTAAATAGTAATTTTTAATTGAGGTAAACATGGCTTTAGCTAAGCGCTCTTGATGATTGGCACTTTTAAGCAGTCGCTCTTCACGTGGATTAGAGATAAACCCAGTTTCAACCAAAATAGACGGAATATCTGGCGACTTTAATACTGCAAGGCTGGCATGTTGCGGCTCTTTTTTATGAAGTTTAGCCACCTTTCGTAGCTCTTTAACTACTTCCTCAGCCACGTTTAAGCCGGTTTTCATGGAGTGATCCATCGACATATCAAGCAAGGCTTGCGCTAAGTACTTTTCATTTGCAGCATCTTTAATTACATCGGCAGCACCGCCAAGTAACTCAGAGTGTTTTTCTTTATCCTCAATCCATTTACCAATTTCTGAATTGGCACGTCGCAGCGACAACACCCAAACAGAAGCACCATTTGGCCCAGGGCTGGTAAACGCATCTGCATGAATAGAAACAAAAAAGTCTGCTTTTTTCTGACGTGCGCGGTTGGTACGTGTATTGAGTTTTACAAAGTAATCGCCACTGCGAACCATACGCGAAATCATGCCTCGCTCAGCATCAATCATCCGCTCTAAACGCTTGGCAATTTGCAGTGTAATGTCTTTTTCGTAAGTGCCTGATGGGCCAATGGAGCCAGGGTCTTCACCGCCATGCCCTGCATCAATAGCAATTACAATATCGCGCTCTTGGCTTAATTGGCGTTTTTTTGCCGCCGTTTGCGCAGGGGTAATTGCACCTTTAGCTTGGCTTTTATCGTATAAATCGACCACCAATCTATTTTTATAAGGGCCTGTGGGGGCTAGTGCAAATATAACTGGTTTAACTGGCCCATTTAATTCAAACACTAAACGCACGCTGTGTTTATTTTTAGGTTTTGAGTAACGTAACTTACTAACAATTTGGTGTTTTGGTGGCACACCTGGCAATGTTTTCAACTCATCAGTGTTTTCTAAATCAACCACTAAACGGCTTGGATTTTTTAGCATAAAGTAGCTGAAATCGGGTTTATCGTCGAGATCAAACACCACCCGGGTGCTATCAGGGGATGGCCAGACACGCACACTATTAATAGTGTTTTGCGCCCACAATGGCAAGCTCACTGTAAAAACCATGAGGTAAATAAAAAGTTTAACTAAACCACGACTCATTTTGATAATCACTGCCTTAACTATTTTATTATCTATTATTTAGTTTTTCGACAATTGCTACACCACGCTCACTAGCACTGTTAATAACAATTTTACGCTCATCACCTACATAACTTAGCGTAGCATTTAGATCGGGAACAGGAATAAATTCTCCGCCTTTTTCCGGCCACTCAACAATACAAGTTGCCGTTTCTGAAAAATAATCACGAATTCCCATAAATTCAAGCTCTTCTGGGTCACCTAATCGGTATAAGTCAAAATGATAGACATTGCCACGCACAAGCTCGTAAGGTTCAACAAGTGTATAAGTGGGACTTTTAACCTTACCTGTATGACCAAAACCTTGCACTATACCGCGAGTAAATGTCGTTTTACCGGCCCCCAAATCACCATGCAAATAAATAACTGCGCCCTGTTCTATTATGGCAGCTAATTTATTACCCATAGCAACAGTGGCATTTTCATCGACTAAATGAAAATCAAAACTACACGACATGATTACCTCAAAATTTACGAAAAGCGCATATTTGTTAATCATACCAGATTATTTATTTAAGGTGATACTGCCTCTTTTTTAAAGATAAAAAAACCGGCCTGAGCCTAATGCCAGTCAGTTAAGAACTGACTGGCATTTTCTTTTATAGGGGTACTTATTCGGCTTCTTTCTTATCACCC
>NZ_JASDDA010000072.1:0-12285 GCF_030407645.1 Pseudoalteromonas sp. APC 3495
CAGCAGTGAAACGAAACAGCGCCGATGATAGTGTAGCATTTGCTATGTGAAAGTAGGACATTACCAGGCTCCAAATACAAGAAAGCCCGACTAGAAATAGTCGGGCTTTTTTACGTCTGCAGGAAAGTAAAAATATTAGCTATAAGCCGTCAGCTGCACAGCGTTAACTTGACCACTGTATCATGGGTTGAGTATCTCGAAACCTATGGGTAAAAGAATGCGACGACCACCTCAGAGCCTAATATATACTCTACCGCTGTAGGGACCGCGACATTCTATTGCGTTGTCGCTAAGAATAACGTATCAGCATCAGGTAGCAAATCCATATAAATTGGTAATAAATACTCAAATAAGGGGGTTGCGCCCTTATTCTGATTGATACATTTCTGATCTTACTTGAAAAAAAACCAATGAGCCCAAAGTCTACTTAATCAACACTTATTTTTATAGAGCCTATCATGTCGTTATTACCTTCATCTTCCAGCGTTAAGCAATTCGTATATTTAGCACAGCAAATAAGAGAGCATGAGGGTAATGCTGCAAAAGCCAGTGGTTGTGATCTGTTTACCCTAATGGAACGAGCGGGGCATGCCGCATTTTTAAATTGGAAATCATTCAATGCACAGCAGACTCTAGTACTCGTAGGGAGTGGCAATAACGCAGGAGATGGCTATATTGCGGCTAGCCTTATTAAACAAGCCGATAGACATGTAGTGGTGTGTGCCGTAGATGAAAATAAAGAATTAACCGGCGATGCTGCAAAAGCACAAAAGCGCTGGATTGATGCCGGTGGTGAAATTTGTAACTTTAGCGCTGATGCACTCGATGAGTGTGATGTAATCATTGATGCATTACTGGGCACTGGTCTTGAAAATACGGTACGCGATAATGTTGCCACTATAATTAAAGCGGCGAATGAAAGCACTAAACCAATACTCAGTATTGATGTGCCATCAGGTATAAATGCTGATACAGGCCAACCTTTAGGTATTGCAATTAAAGCCACTAAAACAATTACTTTTGTAGGGGTAAAACAAGGGTTAACAACGGCTGCGGGTAAACAGTATGTTGGTGAACTTATCTTTGATGACTTGGCTATTGGCGAGTCATTCGTAGAATTAGCAAGCCCTTCGGGTAAGCTTATTAATATCAATATTTTTAAAGGCTTAGGCCCACGTGCTTTGAATAGTCATAAAGGTAGTTATGGAAAATTACTGTGTATTGGTGGGAATCAAGGAACGGCAGGTGCTATCAGCTTAACAAGCGAGGCAGCGCTTAGAGCTGGTGCTGGAATGGTCAGAGTGCATACCCATGAAAGCTCAATTATGCCAGTCAGTTTTGGCCGACCAGAGCTTATGGTAAGTAGTAATAACTTGCAACACGCATTGGAGTGGGCAAGCTGTGCTGTTATTGGCCCAGGCCTTGGACAAGACGAATGGGCAAAAAATAACTTTAATCAAGTCATTGAGTATTGTACACGCAATAATATGCCTTTAGTTATTGATGCTGATGCACTTAATTTACTCGCTAAACAAGCTTCACCGAAAATGCCCACGCGGTGTGTACTTACCCCGCATCCGGGCGAAGCCTCTCGATTATTAAAGGTGACGACTGGGGAGATAGAGTCTGATCGGTTCAGCTATGTTCAACAATGTGCTAAACGTTACTCAGCAGTTTGTGTTTTAAAAGGCGCAGGAACTTTAATAGCCGATGGTAAGCATACTTGGGTTTGTGAAGAAGGAAGCCCTGCGCTTGCTGTTGGCGGTAGCGGTGATGTTCTTACTGGTATTGTAGGGGCATTACTTGCTCAAGGGTTAGATTGTGCTGAGGCGACTTGCTATGGTGTTACACTGCATGCTAAAGCGGGTGATATTGCTGGGCAAAAAAATGGAGAGCGAGGTATGCTACCTAGCGATCTGTTTTGTATAGTGAGGCGGTTAATTAATAATATAAAACCATAAGATAAAAGCATTCATATTAATTTTGTTCTTTTTTTGATAAATCCATTAACCTTCTTATACTTAGTTAACGCTGTTGGTTGTAACTGAGGTTAAAAATGTTAATACAGAAAAAAATGTATGCGGGAAGCTTATTACTTATCGTTTTCTCTTTGCTCGTTTTAACCGTAATTATGCAATGGGTGATAACGCCTATTATAAAAAATGAAGCTATTTCTGCAGCTAAGTTACAGGCTAAAGTAATCGGAGAATCATTTGCTAAGGATTTAGGAAAAAGTGCAGCATTAACTAAAAGCTTATCTGTTGTTGCTCAAACACTTCCCCTTGATAAAGATCAATTTATTAAAAATTTGGCACCGTTAATTGCTAGTGGTACAGGTATTGCCGGTGGTGGAATATGGCCAGAGCCAAATATGTTAGATGCATCAGCACAAAGGGCATCTTTGTTTTGGGCTAAGGGCGATAATGGTCAATACACTTTATTAGATGACTACAACCAAGCTGATAGCAGTCCATATCAACAAGAAAGCTGGTATACAAGTGCTGCTAACGCTCAACCAGGCGTATGTGTTTGGTCTGAGGCTTATGTTGATGCAGTCTCGAATGTGCCTATGGTAACTTGTTCCGTTAAAATTGAGCGTAATAATCAGTTTTGGGGAGTCGCTACTTTAGATATAGAGCTTTCTCATATTGAAAAGTCACTACTTGCTGAAAACCAAGCAACCGGTACCTACAGTTTTATTATTGATAGTGCGCAGCAGTTTGTTTCTATTCCTGCATTTAGAGATACGAATTTAGCCATGCTAAATTTTTCACAAGCTGTAAGTAAAGATAGCTCTTTACAGCCTTTAGTTAACGCCTTGAAAAATGAAGATAGACTCGTAGCTGAGTTTAGTTCAGGTGTCATAAAGGGGGATAGCTCAATTCTAGTGACATTCTCACTGCCGGAGCAAAAGTGGCGCTCTGGCGTGATAATTCCAACAGCGATTGCAAAAAAAGCAGCTAATACGCTGACATATTATTTGTATGGTTCATTCATTGTACTCATTGTTATATTTATATCGGCATTATTAGTATTTGGTAAGCGATTAGTTGAGCAAATAGAGCAGACTTCGGCGCAAGTTAGGTCATTAATGCAAGGGCAAACAGATTCTAAATTACCAATATCAGGGGATGATGAAATGAGTCATCTTTGCGAAGCTATTAATGATTACGGTGATCATCTTATTAAAATTCTTGGGCTGATTAAAGAAGAGGCGGCCTCAGTAAAAAACAATGCTGAATCTATTGATAACTTGAGTAGTAATAGTCAGCAACGCGCACATGAACTAATGCAAGAAAATGAACTGTTAGCCACGGCTATCAATGAAATGTCGATAGCGGCTTCATCGGCATCAAAAGATATTGGTGGCGTTGCAGATATTACCGCTAAGTCATCAGATCTTGTAAACTCTGGATTTAATGTTATTGAACAAAACGCAGAATCTATCCAGCTGTTGTTCAATAAACTAACTGAGTCGTCCAATGCAATATCACAAATCTCTGAAGATTCACAGCAGGTTGGTTCGGTATTAGATGTGATTATGAATATCTCTGAGCAAACTAATTTGCTTGCGCTTAATGCTGCTATTGAGGCTGCTCGTGCTGGTGATTCTGGAAGGGGGTTTGCGGTCGTTGCTGATGAAGTTAGAACACTGGCACAAAGAACGCAACAATCAGCTGGTGAGATTGAAACCATGATAAGTCAGTTACAACAAGCGGCTGCAAAAGGAGTCAGTGTTATTCAAGAATGCCGAGAGTTCTCAGAAGTGGTCAATGATCGTTCAAATACAACACGCACGCAATATGAAAATATAGTTGATGCATTTAACGACATTAAAGGGCGCTCAGCAAGTATTGCCGTAGCCACAGAAGAGCAGGCTCAAGTAACCGTCAATGTTAAAAAACTAGCGGAACGGATCCGAGAAATATCAGGGCAAAATGCTGCCGATGCCGAAGACTTTAGAGAAGTAAGTAAAGCCTCTAATAGTCAAGCACAAAGGCTATACGACATTAGTCAGCAGTAACTCAATATAAAAAATCCAAGCCTTGCTTGGATTTTTTATATAAATTTGTTTATTAATTTAAAATTATGAGGATTTAAAAGTCTATCTATGAAGCTCGCCAGCTCTTTCTGGTTGATAAGTTACCTCTTTAATAGTTACTGTTATTAACCCACCGCCTGGCTTTGGCCATTCAATTTGATCTCCCTGTGAAAGGCCAAGTAATGCACTACCAACAGGGGCTAAGATTGATATTTTGTTGCCACTTGAGTCAATATTCTTCGGGTAAACAAGCGTTAAAGTAAACTCCTCACCTGTAGATTCAACAACAAAGTTCACTGTTGAATTCATGGTTACCACGGTTGAGGGAACTTCGTGTGGCTCAACGATGTTAGCCCTACCAAGTTCTGCTTCAAGTTCTTTTTCACCCGCAAAACTGTTCGCAGGTAACGATTCCATTAGCGCATACAATCGATCTGCATCCAGTGATGAGATGATTATTTCAGGTTTAGTATTCAACTTAATATCCTTAATCATGTTAAATAAAATTTACTCTGGGTATAGCTTGCAGGAACTCAGTTGCATTGGAATACACTGAGATAATTTTATTGTTGTCTTAGTGAATTTATTTTATCTTTATTGCTAAAAACCCAGCCGAAGCTGGGTTTTTATTTGAGCTAGGTGTGTGAGGGGATGATTACATCATGCCGCCCATACCACCCATGCCGCCCATGCCACCCATATCAGGAGCGCCCGCTTCTTCTTTAGGAATTTCAGCGACCATTGCTTCTGTGGTGATCATTAGACCGGCAATCGATCCTGCAAATTGTAATGCAGAACGGGTTACTTTCGTTGGATCTAGGATACCCATTTCAATCATGTCGTTGTATTCGCCAGTGGCTGCGTTGTAACCGTAGTTACCTTCACCGCCTTTCACTGCGTTAATAACAACAGATGCTTCGTCGCCTGCGTTTGTAACGATTTGACGAAGTGGTGCTTCCATTGCACGAAGTGCCACTTTAATACCGTGGTTTTGGTCTTCGTTATCGCCTAGTAAGTCTGCTAATTTGCTAGCAGCACGCACTAAGGCAACACCGCCACCTGGTACTACGCCTTCTTCAACCGCTGCGCGAGTTGCATGTAATGCATCTTCAACACGATCTTTTTTCTCTTTCATTTCAATTTCAGTAGCGGCACCTACTTTGATTACTGCAACACCGCCAGCTAATTTAGCCATGCGCTCCTGTAGCTTTTCTTTATCGTAGTCTGAAGTCGCTTCTTCAATTTGTGCTTTGATTTGTGCAACACGGCCGTTAATGCCGTCTTCTTCACCAGCACCATCAATGATTGTTGTGTCATCTTTAGTGATTACTACACGTTTAGCTGTACCTAAGTCTTCAACCGTTGCTTTTTCAAGCTCAAGGCCGATTTCTTCAGAAATCACAGTACCGCCAGTTAATACCGCGATATCTTGTAGCATTGCTTTACGGCGATCGCCAAAACCAGGTGCTTTAACCGCTGATACTTTTACAATACCACGCATGTTATTCACTACTAGTGTCGCTAACGCTTCACCTTCAAGGTCTTCTGCGATGATGAGCAGAGGTTTACTTGCTTTAGCAACCGCTTCTAATGTTGGTAATAATTCACGGATGTTAGATATTTTTTTATCTACAAGTAAGATAAATGGGTTATCTAGCTCAACCGCGCCTTTTTCAGCGTTGTTGATAAAGTATGGAGATAAGTAACCACGGTCAAACTGCATGCCTTCTACAACATCTAATTCGTTTTCAAGTGATTGCCCTTCTTCAACCGTAATAACACCTGTGTTACGGCCTACTTTTTCCATTGCATCAGCAATGATTTCACCAATTTCTTTATCAGAGTTAGCTGAAATAGTACCTACTTGTGCAATCGCTTTAGTATCAGCACATGGAACAGAAAGCGCTTTAAGTTCTGCAACTGCAGCAATGATTGCTTTATCAATACCGCGCTTAAGATCCATTGGGTTCATACCCGCAGCAACCGCTTTAAGACCTTCGTTTACAATAGACTGAGCAAGCACAGTTGCGGTAGTGGTACCGTCACCAGCAGCATCATTTGCTTTAGACGCTACTTCTTTAACCATTTGTGCGCCCATATTTTCAAACTTGTCTTCAAGTTCGATTTCTTTTGCTACAGATACACCATCTTTGGTGATCACAGGAGAGCCAAATGATTTGTCTAATACAACGTTACGACCTTTAGGGCCTAATGTTACTTTTACTGCATTTGCTAGAATATTTACGCCAGTTAGCATTTTTGCACGTGCGTCGCCTGCAAACAGTACTTCTTTTGCTGCCATGTTTAATTTCCTCTAAATTCTTAAAATGTGTGTTAAACGAAAAGTAGGTTTAGCCTACAATGCCTAAAATATTGTCTTCACGCATGATCAGGTACTCTTGACCTTCGATCTTTTCTGTTTTTTCAACATATGAGCCAAATAACACAGTGTCACCGGCTTTCACTTCTAATGCTCGAACGTCACCGTTTTCTAAAACGCGACCATTACCTACGGCAACAACTTCTCCGCGAGTTGATTTTTCAGCTGCAGAGCCAGTTAATACAATACCGCCAGCAGACTTGGTTTCTTCTTCTAGACGCTTGATGATTACGCGATCTTGTAAAGGACGAATGTTCATGTTTTTAGTTCTCCTAACAGTTTCTGAACAGTACAGAAAAAAGTGTATCTAATTTGCTTTCATTAATGGGGGTGGAGTGAAAAATTCCAAGAGAAAAAATGATAAATTTTTAATCTTTTCGCTCGTATTCACCATCTATGGTCTTAGGGCGGTTTTCATCTTGCTCGTGATGCATTGATTGATGAGTTTGCGAAAACCCTGAAGTGCCAGTTTGATGCATGCTGGCGCTCATTCTTACAGTTGCTTGACTAGCAAGTCCTGCAGCCAATTTGTTTCGAATAGCAGGGGTAAGGAGTAGTAATCCAAATACATCTGTCATAATGCCGGGTGTTAATAAAAGTACCCCTGCAATAATTACGCAAATACCGGTAAACAATTCTTTAGCAGGCATTTGCCCTTGAGCCATTTGCATTTGTACGTTTTGTAGTGCGCCCATTCCTTGCTGTTTCACCATTTTTGCACCCACAATGGCGGTTAGTACCACTAAAGCGATTGTTGCAAAGCCACCTATCACGTCACTAACCTGAATTAGTAAGGCAATTTCAATAATAGGGATGATGATAAACAGCAAAAATAAAATTCTAAACATAAGACTCTCTAAAAAAATGACACTTATTAAGGTGCTAATGAAATATAAGTGAGGGTTGTCGGGTCTATTTTCAAGCTAATAAGAGTAAGTAATAAACTTTAGTGTTAGTTGAGTTAAAGGTAGCGGGTTTAAATCAATTTACTGCAAAGACCCAAAATGCAGACAGAGTTCGTGTCTACACATTATACCCGCTATCAGCTACTATGGGGCTAGACCCCTGTAAACAAGTAAAGGTTCACTATGACAACGCAATTTAAACTTATTTTTACCACTTGCAAAGATAACGATGAAGCCCGTTTATTGGCTATGGCGCTAATTGAAAAGAAATTAGCTGCTTGTGTAAATATTTTACCGGCCATGACTTCTATTTACATATGGGAAGGTGAAGTAGCTGAAGCAACTGAAGTAAAGCTGCTAATTAAAACTAAGGCTGACAAAATGAACGATGTATTTTTAACCTTAAAAGATCTTCACAGCTACGAAGTACCAGAAATACAAGTTGTTGATGTAGCAACGGGTAACTTGGCTTACTTTAATTGGATGGACGAGGTGCTTCATTAATGCGCTTTATTTTATTTTTTTTATTAAGCGTATTAATGGCGCCTGCTTGGGCGGCACAAAATACCCTTGATGATTTTCTAAAACCGACTCAGCACACATTTTTACCGGTAAATGAAGCGTTTGTATTTGATTTTGACCAGCAAGGAAGTACGTTATTTGTTGGTTGGGATATCGCTGATGACTATTACCTATATAAAGATAAAATAGAAATTATTGCCAAAGGTGCCAGCATTGACGTGCCTGAGTTGGGCGCTGGTGAAATAATTGAAGATGAATTTTTTGGCAAAACTGAGGTGTTTTTAAATTCTCTTAGCGTTATCAGCAAACTAAGTAATGTGAGTGAAGATGGCGTTGTTAAGGTGCGTTATCAAGGCTGTGCAAAAGCAGGGCTGTGTTATCCACCTGAAATCATCAGCATTCCATTAAGTGTACTGGCAAGTGAAACTAATACTAATGACAATACCGCAGCAAGCAGTGCATTTGCAGCACTTAGCCAATCTGCAGAAAAACCAGCAACTGGATCAACACCTGATAAAGAGCTCACATTTACAGAGCAGTTAGCCAGCCAAAGCTTAATGGTTAACTTAGCTATTTTCTTTGCCGTGGGTGTGGGTTTGGCATTTACACCGTGTGTATTTCCGATGTTCCCTATTTTATCTAGCTTAATTGCGGGTCAAAAGAACCTATCTACCAAAAAAGCATTTGCCCTATCATTTGTTTATATTCAAGGCATGGCGGTTACCTATGCAGCATTAGGGCTTGTGGTTGCTGCGTTAGGCGGGCAAGTGCAAGGCTATTTACAGCATCCATATGTATTAATTAGTTTTAGCTTATTGTTTGTACTGCTGGCTATGTCGATGTTTGGTTGGTACGAAATAAAGTTACCCAACGGCATGATGAACAAGCTAACCCAAGTGAGCAACAACCAAAAAGGCGGTAACTATATTGGGGTGTTCTTGATGGGGGTTTTATCAGGGCTTATTGCATCACCTTGCACTACAGCGCCTTTATCAGCCGCATTATTATTTGTGGCACAAAGCGGCGATTACCTAGTCGGCGGGCTAACACTTTACGTACTGAGTTTAGGTATGGGGCTACCGCTGTTATTATTAGGTACATCGGGAGGTAAGCTATTACCGAAAGCTGGCGGCTGGATGGAACAAGTCAAAACCTTATTTGGTTTTATTATGTTAGTTGTGCCACTTATTTTGCTAGAGCGCATTATAGATATTGAAATTATTATGCTTATGGCAGGCTTATTAGCTATCGCCACAGCGCTTTATTTCCATTATTGGCAAAGCGCTCAAGCACAAGGTAAATTAAAAACCTTATTGTGGTTTATGGCTGTTTTATTAGTGCTTACCGGCTTTAATTTAACCAAAAACTATTTTTGGCCAACACAAGCCGTGAGTTTACAAACAACCTCGCAAAACAATGAGTTTAAACATGTTGCCAATTTAGCTGAGCTTAAACAAGCCGTATCACAAGCAAATAGCGAAGGGCGCATGGTTATGGTGGACTTATACGCTGACTGGTGTGTAGCGTGTAAAGAGTTTGAGCATTACACCTTTCCCGACCCGCAAGTACAAAGTGAGTTTAGCCATTACCAACTGATTCAAATTGACTTAACCCAAAGCGATAATGAAACAATTGAGCTAATGGAAGCATATTCAGTGTTTGGTTTACCGAGTATTTTATTCTTCAATACTCAAGGTGAAGAGCTAAGTGCACAACGTGTTACTGGCTTTTTAAATGCGGATGATTTCGCTAAGCACCTTGCTGCAGTGCGTGCCAGCGCTGAATAACCATTCTATATGGCACAACATGATTGTTAATGTTGTGCCATTATTCCCCCCTCAAGATTCGTCCCCAAAATAGAGATTAGACCAGTATTTTGCTGCTATTTACTTCGAAATCACTATAATAGTTGGTTAACGTGAGAAATTGTTGCTATCTTACTTTTTTCAGCTTACTTTTTAGTGAAAAATTAGTTGGTAACCGCTTAACTCATTACTTATAGGATATATCGCGTATTATGGCTGCAAAATTAAAGATTTTAGTTATAAATGGCCCAAATTTAAACATGCTAGGAAAGCGTGAGCCCGATAAGTACGGTTCGCACTCTTTAGAGCATATTATGAGCGAGTTAAATAGCGCTGCTAATAGTTTAGATGTGGCGTTAACGCATTTTCAAAGTAATAGTGAGCAAGCGCTCATTGAACGCATTCATGATGCTTGGCAAGCGGTTGATTACATCATTATTAACCCTGCAGCATTTACGCACACA
Organism: Pseudoalteromonas sp. APC 3495; assembly: GCF_030407645.1. Taxonomy (NCBI): domain Bacteria; kingdom Pseudomonadati; phylum Pseudomonadota; class Gammaproteobacteria; order Alteromonadales; family Pseudoalteromonadaceae; genus Pseudoalteromonas; species Pseudoalteromonas sp. APC 3495. The sequence continues at coordinate 10,119 of NZ_JASDDA010000072.1, forward strand.
AGCGTCGCATTACGTGATGCATTGCTAAGCGTTGATATTCCGTTTTTTGAAGTGCACTTAAGTAATGTGCATGCACGTGAAACGTTTCGCCATCATTCTTATTTTTCTGATGTGGCGCAAGGCGTTATTTGTGGATTAGGTGCAATGGGCTATCACGCTGCTTTACATGCAGCGGTGAGCCGATTGCAAAACTCAAACTAAATTTAAACTAACAAACTAATAGGCGGGTCGTTTATGGATATTCGCAAGATCAAAAAACTAATTGAATTAGTAGAAGAATCAGGTATTGCAGAACTAGAAATCACTGAAGGTGAAGAATCAGTACGTATTAACCGTAACAACATGAGTGCCGGTCCTGCGTACGCGCAATTTGCTCCACAGCAATATGCTCCAGCACCCGCTCCTGCGGTTGCACCAGCAGCACCTGTAGCAGAGTCTGAAGTACCAGCGGCAGGTCCTACAGGACACCAAGTTAAATCACCTATGGTAGGTTCTTTTTACGCAGCAGCTTCTCCAGAAGCGCCAGCATATGTTGAAGTCGGTTCACAGGTTAAAGTTGGCGACACATTATGTATCGTTGAAGCAATGAAAATGATGAACCAAATTGAGTCAGATAAAGCCGGTACAGTAAAAGCTATTTTAGTAGAAAACGGCGAGCCAGTAGAATTTGATCAACCTTTATTCATCATTGAATAATAGCGCAACGTAAAAGGCCAACTCTCATGTTAGATAAAGTAGTCATTGCAAACCGAGGTGAAATTGCACTTCGTATATTGCGCGCCTGCAAAGAGCTTGGGATCAAAACGGTTGCTGTGCATTCAACGGCGGATCGCGATCTTAAGCACGTATTACTAGCAGATGAAACCATCTGTATTGGTAAACCAGCAGCAACTGAAAGTTACTTAGACATTCCACGCATTATTGCCGCAGCTGAAATAACTGATGCGGTCGCTATTCACCCAGGTTATGGTTTTCTTGCTGAAAATGCCGACTTTGCCGACCAAGTTGAGCAAAGTGGCTTTGTATTTATTGGTCCTCGTGGCGACACTATTCGCCTAATGGGGGACAAAGTATCAGCTATCGAAGCGATGCGTAAAGCCGGTGTTCCATGTGTGCCAGGTTCTGATGGTCCGGTATCGGATGATAAAGAACGCAACATGCAAATTGCGAAGCGTATTGGTTACCCGGTAATTATTAAAGCAGCTGGCGGCGGCGGTGGTCGTGGTATGCGTGTTGTACGCAACGAGGCTGAGTTAATCAACTCGATTGCGCTTACGCAGCAAGAAGCTAAGCAGTTCTTTGGCAACAGCATGGTTTACATGGAAAAATTCCTTGAAAACCCACGCCACATTGAAGTACAAGTATTGGCCGATGGTCAAGGTAACGCGGTTCATCTAGGTGAGCGTGATTGTTCAATGCAACGTCGCCACCAAAAAGTAGTGGAAGAGGCGCCAGCACCAGGGATTACTGCAGAAGTACGTAAGTTCATTGGTGAGCGTTGTACACGTGCATGTATCGAAATTGGTTATCGTGGTGCAGGTACGTTTGAGTTTTTATACGAAAACGGCGAGTTTTACTTCATTGAAATGAATACCCGTATTCAGGTTGAACACCCAGTGACTGAAATGGTTACCGGTGTGGATTTAATCAAAGAGCAGCTAAAAATTGCCGCTGGTCAGCCATTATCATTCACTCAAGACGACGTTGTTATTCGTGGCCACGCTATTGAGTGTCGTATTAATGCTGAAGACCCTGAAACCTTTATTCCATCGCCAGGTAAAATCACCCGCTTTCATCCAGCTGGTGGTTTAGGTATTCGTTGGGACAGCCATATTTATGCTGATTACACGGTACCGCCACATTACGATTCTATGATTGGTAAGCTGATCACTTACGGTGAAAACCGTGATGTTGCTATTGCCCGTGCTCGTAATGCACTCAATGAGCTGGTAATCGACGGTATTAAAACGAATACGCCATTGCATAAACGCATTCTTGCAGATGAAAACTTCAAAAACGGTGGTACAAATATCCACTACCTTGAGAAGAAATTAGGGCTGTAAAGTCTATGCTAATTAAAAACCGGCTCAGGCCTAATGCAGATCAGTTAAGAATATTTTTATGATCACTTGACTGATCTTTCCATGGCTTCAAAATCCGATATTAG
>NZ_JASDDA010000073.1:0-11310 GCF_030407645.1 Pseudoalteromonas sp. APC 3495
TCGTACATCATTGCAAGTTGAGAGCCGAGCTTGCTATCAGGAAAGCCTTGCTGTTTAAACCACACTAAATAAGGCTCAGGCAGCAAAAGTAAGGGGCGTCCCGCATATTTACCAAACGGCATAATGGTATTAATGGCGACTTTAAGTTGTTGAGGATCCATTATTGACATCTTTTATGAGTAGAGGTGTTAAGTGTAAGGGATAATAAAGAAATAAAATAGGCTGTAACGGGCAAGTAACAGCCTATTGATAGAGGGAGTAGGCCCTCTAATTTGAGAATCTTATTGGTTAATTAAAAGCAAGGGGTCCAGTTGTGTATATTTTTATTTAAATACACACTTAGGTATTAGCTTTACTAAACCAACACAGACATTTTACCTTATTTTTAAACCAATAAAATACGCAGATGTAAAGGAATGTAAATGCAATCCATTTGCATCTAAACCCTATTAAGGAAACAGGGTTTGCTTTACATGCTCTGCAAAACCGCTACCTGCTTCTAAGTAAAAGTTGTAAGTAGAGTCTATTCCCATTTCTTCTAATTCTTTTTGCTGATCGGGGTAGTTGGCAATCGCCGTTACTTGTCCTTTATAACCCGATGCTTGTAATTGCTCTAAGGCAAAAATATTTTGCATGTGCTTAGGCATAGCTAGCATTACCATTTCAACGTGGGAGTGGTTAACACGTTGCCAAAAATCAGGATCGGTGGCATCGGCAATTAATACTCGGCGACCTCGCTTTACATGCTTATCAACTACCTCAGGCTTAATATCAATACCTGCAACAACATCCGGATGAGTTGCGTTTATTGTTTCATAGGCACCTGTGCCAATTCTACCCATGCCAAAAATAACAATTTTTGTGTCATTTAAGTTTACTGGGAGCTCTTCAGCTAAGCGGGTTTTGCTTTCAAACTTTAATAAAAAGCGTTCAATTTTAACGTATAGCTCGTTAGAGCGTTTATTTAAAGGAGAAGCAATTACAAAGGTGATCGACACCGCAATCGCAATAACAGCAAGCCACTCAGAGGTAACCATGCCGGTAGATGCGGCAACTGCACACACAATCAAACCAAATTCGCTAAAGTTAGCTAGGCTAAATGCTGTTAACAAAGAGGTACGCGCACGAAGTTTAAATAGGTTGGTTAGTATGTAATAAAGCAGGGTTTTAATTGGAATAATTAATACCAGCACTAAAGCGACGACTAAGGAGTGGGCAGTAAGCTCTGCACTTAAACCAATGCTTAGGAAAAAGCCAACTAGCAATATATCTTTTAGGCTAAGCAATGACTTAGACAATTCACCGGCTTTTTTGTGTGGTGCGAACATCATACCTACAATCAAAGCACCTAAATCACCTTTGAGACCTGCAAATTCAAAGGCGTTATAACCTGCTACTAAGGCAAAGAAAAACCCAAATAGCGGCAGTAACTCACCATGTTTAGAGCGGTTTAACACCCAGTACATAACAGGGCGAAATAAAGGTAAGGCAATAATTAACCCTAAGGCCCAAATATTCGGCAACTTACCGGTACTGACCGCTAAAAATATAACCGCAAATATATCCTGCATAACTAAAATACCAATGGCTATTTTACCGTGCAGGCTTGCCATTTCACCGCGCTCTTCAAGGACTTTTACCGCAAATACGGTGCTTGAAAAGCTCAGAGCAAAACCAACTAACAGCGCACTTTGCCAACTTAAATCGACGAATAATGGCAGTGCAAAAACACCCAGTAGTAGCATAAAGCCACTAAATAAAGCGCTGCTTAGAATAATATGTAAGGTGGCCGGAGCCCAGACTTGAGGTTTTATTAAATTTGAAATTTTAAGCTTGAGGCCAATACTAAAAAGTAGCAGTGTAACCCCTAAAGATGCAATTGTTTCCAGCAATTCCGTGCTTTTATAACCCGCTAAATTAAGAATAAATCCAGCCATAAGAAAGCCGATAAGTGGCGGCAATTTTAGCTGGTATATACCAAAACCGCAGACGAAGGCGGTAGCAAAATAAATTAGTTCCATAGTTATTAATACCACTTTTTTAGGCACTGTAGTGTAGCGAAAAACAATGCTTATTGACAATTAATCTACTTATTTAACGCAGTTAGTTACGTGATAGTGAGTATTTATCAAATGATTGCTACTGTCAGTTTATGCAGAGGTAAAGTAGCTTCAATGTATAAAAAATGCACATATATGGCTAGTTTTATGGTAAACAGCATGTAAATAGCAGTTTTTCGCTGACAAGAGCTTTTAAATGTGGTTAAGATGCCATAACGAAGGAGTTTAAGCGTAAGCAAACATTAGAGTTGCTTAGCTTAAGGAGAAAATATGTTTAAAAAGATTTTAGCATCGGTAGGCATTGGTGCCGCCAAAGTAGATACTATTTTAGAGACCGAGCATCTTCAGCCGGGGCAATTATTTAACGCGCAAATTGTAATTACTGCAGGTGATGTGAGCCAAGAAATTACCGGTTTAGACTTAATGTTAGTTACCCGTGTCAAAGTGGCGAGTGAAGACGGTGATTATTTCACTAATCATGTTATTGACCAGTGGCGCATTACCGATATTGGTATTATTGAGCCCGGTGAAGTAAGAACTATTCCGTTTGAAGCCCGTTTACACTCAGAAACGCCTATAACTGAAATTAATGCAGGTTATAATCAATCTTATGTATGGTTAGAAACAGGCCTTGATATTGACCTTGCGCTTGATCCAACAGATAAAGACCATTTACACATTTATCCTAATGAAGCGGTTAAAACATGCATGCAAGCGATGGAAAAGCTTGGTTTTAGTTTAGTTAAAGCCGATGTAGAACAAGGCCATTTACGTGCCCCTACTTTTCAATCTGTATCGGGATGTTATCAAGAGCTTGAGTATCAGCCTAATAGCCGCAGTTTGTTTGGTATAAAAGAAATTGAGTTGTCATTTATTCCTGAAGCGCATAAAACCCATGTATTGATTGAATTAGACAGAGCGTTTAGAAGTGATGGCTATGTTGATTTAACCATAGAGCATGACCATGTTAATTTATCGCAGTTATGTGATCAGCTAGAACGGTTATTTGCTTAACAAAGTGATAGGGGCTTTAAGCAGCCCCTGTAATAAAAAAGGTGTTTAAATGGCGTTTAAATGTGAGCCATTCTCTGCGCTCGACTCCCAAACCCTGTTTTCAATCATGCGTGTACGTGTCGACGTATTCGTTGTGGAACAAGCATGTCCTTACCCCGAACTTGATGATCACGATATCGCAGACTCTACACGTCATGTCTATTTACTTGATGGGCTATCGGTGAATGCCTATGCCCGTTGTTATGAAAAAGATGCTCAGTACAGTGCGATAGGGCGTGTATTGGTTGCTCAATCACAGCGAAGTTCTAGATTAGGCAAACAGTTAGTCAATGAAGCAATAGCATGCTGTAAGGCGCAATGGCCGACTCGCGATATTTATATTGGCGCACAAACCTACCTACTGAATTTTTATCGCTCATTCGGTTTTGAATGTGTTGGTGATGAATATATAGAAGATGGCATACCCCATCAGGATATGATTTTAAAGCAGTAATATTGCTCCACTAAAAAGGCCCACTGATGTGGGCCTTTTTTATGCATCTTTTAACTAGCTTAGTAGGGAATGTAAAAATACTAAGCTAATGGCAATAGGGCATACAAACTTAGTATACCAAGGCCATATCTTCCAAAATAACGTATTATGCACCTCAGGGTTACCTTGTTGAATCGCTTTTAGTAGTGACGATCTGTACCAGATCCAACCTACAAATATACAGCACATAAGCCCTAATAAAGGTTGTGCAACTTTGGTTGTTAGGGTGATCACTAAGCCAAATAAAGTGCCTAGGTTACACACTATGGTAATGCTCACTATGGCAATTAAAGCGCCTATTAACCACGTTGCTTGAACACGTTTCATCGCAAAGCGCTCTACCGTGTACGACACTGGCGCTTCTAGCATGGAAATAGATGAAGTTAGTGCGGCAATACTCATCAATGCAAAAAAAGCAAAGCCAACAAATAAACCTACACCACCCATGCCATCAAATAAGGCAGGCAATACCTGAAATACGAGAGTATCTTCAGAGAGAAGTTTACCTGTAGTTGCAGAGAATATTTCAACACCTTGCGCTTGTGCCACATACATAGCAGGGATGATCAATAAACCCGCTACAAACGCTATAAACACATCAATTAAGGTTACATACGCGCCAAGGGAAACAAGGTTTTCTTTTTTACTGATATATGAGCCATATATAATCATCACACTGGTGCCCAGTGACAATGAAAAGAAAGCTTGGCCTAAGGCACTCACTAACAATGTAGGGTCAAAAATAGAAGAAAAGTCAGGGACTAAGTAAGCTTTTAACCCCTCAACAGCGCCTTCTTGAGTCATCACGTAGGCAATGAGGGCAAACAAAATACCGAGCAGAGCGGGCATTAAGCGTTTAGACCATTTTTCGATGCCGTTTTCTACACCGCGGCTGATAATAGCAACAGTTAAAATAATAAATAAAACAGTGAAAAGAATATTACGAGTAAGCGATTGCTCACTTAACCATAAAGAGACGGCATCAGCGCCGACCAATGTGGTTACCGGTTCTAAAGTGGCACTTAACATCCAACCGGCAACAATGGCATAAAAACTTAAAATAAATCCAGCACATAAAATACCACCAAAACCGACAGCAAAGGCAAATTGCTTTTGCCATGGTCGCGTGGTTAATTTAGTTAATGAAGAAACCGCATTAGCTTGCCCATGGCGACCTATCATCAGTTCTGCCATTAAAGCGGGGTAGGCTAAAAAGAAAGCCAGTACTAAATACGCGACTAAAAATGCAGCGCCCCCATTACTTGCTGTTTGAGTCGGAAAACCCCAAATATTACCCAAGCCAACAGCTGATCCTGCCGCAGCCATTATAAAACCAAAGCGGGAGCTAAACTCACCTCTTACTGCACTCATATTATTCTGCTTCTCTATTTTTTCGACGCCGTGACAATCTACTGGAATTGTAATTAAATAAAAAGTGCTTATTTGTCTCTGTTGCACAATTATTGCGTTTTATTTAGCTGTATAAATAACACGTGCGTATTTTGATTATAAATAGCACAATTTTTTAATTATATTTCGTTTATCAGCTGTATTGAGCATCTTTGCATTGTTGATTAATGTTCAAACTGAGCGATGGTTAATGTGAAACAGGCGCCTGAGAGTCGTTCACTTTTACTCACTTTTACGGTGCCATGATGCCAATCGGCAACTTTGGCGACGATTGCTAACCCCAAGCCATAACTATTATCACTGCGATTACGGTGGCTGCGTTCACGAAAAAATGGGCTAAATACTTTATGATTATTTTCTTGAGCAATGCCTGGACCGTCGTCGGCGATGTTCACCACCAGAAAACGTTCTTGTACTGAAGCGGTTACTTGAATGCTGTGATTTGCAAAGTCGCAGGCATTATTAATTAAGTTGGTGATTGCTCTTGCCAGCCAATGTAAGTCAGCATAAACGGTATGATCATCACATTCTAAAGAAATATTAAGCGAGCGAGAGGTTATTCTAGGCTCAAGTTGCAATACAATATCACTTAGGTATTGTTTAAGGTTTGCTGATGAGTAAGTAAGCTTATTCGCATTTTGCTCTAAAGTAGCAAACGTTAAATAGCTTTTTAGCATTGACTCCATATGGTCTAAGTCGGTTTCCATGCGAGTTAAATAATGCTTTATTTTACTCTCGTCATGACTATCAAGAGCGGCGTCGACACCAAAGCGTAAGCAAGCAATTGGAGTTCTAATATCATGCGATAAGCTGGAGGCCATTAGCTTGTTTTCAGCAACTAGCTTTTCAATTTGACTCGCCATACGGTTAAAGGTCAGTTCCACATCTTTTATATAGGTAAATCGAGAGGGGGTAATACGCGCTTTAACATTACCAGATGCAAATTGCTTTGCTGCTTCGTTTAACACCGTAAGGCGCTTTGCTAAAGGGGTAATAATAAAACCCATAAAAACACATAAGCCAGTGTAAAATAATAGCGTTAAAATAATATCGTTTCGTTGTGTGGCCTCATAGGGTTTATCTAAACGCATGGTTAAATGATAAGGACTTAACTCATCATTTGTGTAGAGCATATAAAAGCCTTGCTCGTCTTCGAGTATTAATCCGCCTTGGGTTTGCATTTTATCTAATAGCGCTAAGGGCAGTGCCAGCGACTGATTTAATTTGTAGTTAAGTATAAGGTCAAAGTCAGCGGCGAGCTTTGTTACTTGTTGCGGGCGAGCATCGGGTTTAAGCGCCGTGAGCTGTTTACTTAACCCGACAATAATCTGGCTTTGAACGCTAAACTCATCCAAAGGCGCATGCGCTTGTTGGCTAAATGCATCAATAAGCCAACCTAAAACAATAATTGAAAGCAGCGCACTGCCTAGTAGTGAAATATAAAACTTTTTCATTGATGCTATTCCATAATAGGCTGGGTGTACTGAAGTGACTTTTATTACTATCGCGCTAATTATTTTAAGCACTCAGGCATTAAAACTTACCACGCTGTAGTCACAAACAAATAACCACGTCCCCAAATGGTTTTAATTTTTTCTGGTTTTTGTGGGTCATCATTAAACTTTTTACGCAAGGCAGAAATAAGCACATCAACGCTTCTATCTAAGCCATCATATTCCCTGCCTTTGGTTGCTTTAAACACCGCATCGCGGGAAACAACTTGTCCAGCATTACTGGCTAAGTAATGCAGTAATAAATACTCTGCACTTGAAATGTTCACATCCTGTTGGTTAAGGGTAACGTTGCGTGACTCGGTATTAATACTTAATTGACCGATATTGATCATATTTGCTTGATCATCGGTTTTAGGCGTGTCGCTACTGTAGCGCAAGGCAGATTTAATGCGTGCAAGCAATGCGCGAGGGCGTACTGGTTTTATTATATAATCGGTAGCACCGACTTCTAGCCCAATGACTTCATCCATTTCTTCATCGCGGGCAGTAAGCATTATAATTGGGGCATGATAAAAGCTACGTAGCTCACGACATACACTAATACCATCAAGCCCTGGCAGCATAATGTCGAGTAAAATAAGTTGTGGGTTTAAACGTTTTACTTGGCTTATTACCTCATCACCTCGATGACATACATGTACAACATAGCCTTGCTCTGTTAAATACTCAGTGACCCACTGTGCAAGAGAAATATCATCTTCAACCAGTAAAATAGTACCGTAATTATCCATAAGCTTTCTTCGCATACCTAAATGATGTTTAGCTATCATAATGTTTATAGTGTGTGACTAAAATAACCGCCAACGCCGCTTTTTTTGCCTATTTTGATACACCCATTGTAATTTTACTTCTGTGACGGCAATGACTTGTGATGTATTACTGTCAAATAGTTCAAACGAAATACTTTGCGTTGAGTCAAAGGCATAATTAAACGAACCTTGTCGCTGTTTAAGCCAGCACTGCATAATGTACTTTGAGGTAGCATCGCGTAGACAATAATTCCCCACTTCTACTTGCTGCCATGACAAAACAACATCGGCGTAACAGTGACGTCCTTCACGTAAGGCCACACAGGTATCAGGTACTGCACTCAATTGAGCGGGTATTTGCACTGGGGCTGCCAGCAAAGAGCCTGAATAACTAAACAATAAACAGTAAAAAAATCTAAAGTACATAACGCACGCCTACCTTGGCTTTGTGTTGATATCCTTGGGAAATAATTGGGCTGTCATCAATTTCTTTTGAAAACCAAGTAGTTAACCAGCCTGCTAAAAAGACCCAATCTTGGTTAATGGGATATTCAGCATGAAATTCAAACATAATACTGGTACTGGCATTGGTTTGATAAATAGGGCGAGTTGCGTTTGCTTCATCGCTATCAATACCAAAATAATAGTTTGTAAAATCTGCAGAGTAGGCACTTAGGCCAATACCAGAGCGAAACTCCCAATTACGCCAAGGCTGAATATGACTAAAAAATACGTTTGCCACCCAGCCATTATGAGCACCAGATATGTCATGTAAGTATTCAAGGGAAATTTGTGAGTTTTCAAATCGACGTGTTAATCGAAGGCCGGTATCAAAATCATAGTTACGTTTTTTGATACCGCGCAGTGGCTCAATAATGCCATCGTTATAAATACCTAAGCCTTGTTCGTCAAACCCGGCTTGGGAATTAGTGCCTAATAAATCAAGGCCCCAATCGTATTTGTTAATTAAGCTATAGCCTAAAACAAGTCCACCGCTGAGTTGATTATGATCAAAATCAAGGTAAAAATTATCGTAAGAAACCGCAAGGCTTAAATCTAACTCGGCGCCAACATCATAAGAATTCATGCCCACCAAATAAGAATCTTCTATGTAATAACCTGCTCCCGCACTCCAGTCCCAGGCAAACCCTGTAGTGGGTTCCAATGTGTTATCGGCATAGTAACGATTGCTTGCTGTGCTCTGGCCACTAAAAATGAGCGCAAACAATAAGGCTGCACAACGGAAAAAATGTCTTTGTGGGAAATGCTTCATCCTTGGAACCTAAATTAGAGTTTGCTTAAAAGGGTAGTATATTGTCAAACTCTTGGCTAAATCTGTAAAAAAATGTAGCGGTCGTCCTGCAACTACTGAACCTTAATTTTATCGATAAGTATACTGCTTAAGTAAAATTGCATCATGGGAGTTAATGCGCTTATCTCAGTACGTGTACATGGCCCATTTAATTTAGTTAAACGACTCAGTTTAGTGATCGTTTTATAAGCAGGCGCCGTTACTTCATTTTTAAGTTCAGCACGCTTAAGCCGAGCCTGTTCGGTGTTATGTTTATGAATAAACGCAACAACTTCTAACTCGTTAGTGATCTTTTTTTCTTCAGTAAAGCTATAGGTTAGGGGCTCACGGTGAAAGCTTGCACTATCTATTGATGATTTGGCAAACCACACTACATCTCCCGATGCTTTGTGTGTAAGGCGCATACTAACTTGTGCCAGTATATTTGCGCATTGTTGAGAAGGGAATTGCTGTGCTACTTTTGAAAACAATGAATAAGGTTTTTCTGGCTGCGCTAGGATGTACTTAGCATCATCTATAAACTCCAGGTCAACTTGATGGATAGCTAACGTGTAATCACTGTTATCGGTTGTGGTAACTTTTAGTTGTTTATCGTTAAGTGCTTGGCTAATTTGAGATACTAATGTGTCGGTGACACTTGCACGGTCTACGATCACTCTGACAGTCTGATTTTTTTTAATGTTATGTGCAGGTAATTGCACCGATTTTACTTTCGGTGAAGCATGCTCGGTTTCATATTTAAGTTGGTAAGTTTGACTCTTAAGCAAAGGTTTTGCAGGCATTGCTAAAGGTTCTGCAGGCTGCTTAACTACGGCACAACCTGAAGCTAATACAATAAAAAGTGATACAACTAAAAAACGCATAAATATTTTACATCCACTCAAAAGCCATTAATCGAACATATTGTACGTTAGTCCGAGCAAAAGTTCATGATATTATAGAGGCTGATTATGACTAAAAAAGAAAAATTAGCTAAGAATGAAGTATTTTAACTCCTTACCCTTTTATTTTTTTGCTTTATGTATTTTAGGGACGCATTTACAGGCAAGTGCAAGCACAGATCCTGACTGGGAAGCTTTTGTTAAAAATTATGGACGCTACGTAGAAAAAAAACTAAAAGTAAAAAAGATTCCGGGCGGAGCGCTTTCCATCGTCAACGCACAAGCGCGTGACTATATACATACTATGGGGCATACCAAAGTGCGCAGTGGGCAAAAAATTAATCCACACACTCGGTTTCGTTTGGCCTCAGTATCTAAAACGTTTGCAGGGTCGTTAGCGGCAAAACTTGCAAATGAAGAACAACTTAATTTGTATTTTCCTGTTAGTCATTACATTCCTGAATTTAAACAAACCGACTACAAAGATGATTTAAAGGTTTTTCATATTTTAAGCCATTCTAGTGGGCTAGTACCGAATGCATACGATAATTTAATCGAATCGCGAATGGGGTATAGCGATATTGTAGAAAAGCTATTAAGTGTAAAACCCATATGCGAACCCGGTGACTGTTATGGCTATCAAAATGTCATGTTTAGTTTAATTGATGACGTGATTTTAAAAAGCACCAACAAAACTTATACTCAGTGGCTCAATGACGCATTTTTTATCCCTCTAAAAATGAACGATGCAAGTTTAGGCTACGATGCCATGGTGCAAGATAGTAACTACGCATACCCTCATGTGCGTGGGAAAAAGCGTTGGTACAGTGCCCGTTTGAAAAAGAATTATTATAAAGTCGCTCCGGCAGCTGGGGTAAACGCCAGTGCGTCAGATATGGCTATTTGGTTAAATGCGCAATTAGGGCAATATCCATCGGTATTATCCTTAGATGCATTGGCCACGCAAACGCGTCCTTATACACATACTAAAAAAGAACGCTACAGACGAGTATGGCGAGAGCACATGAACGAAGCCTACTATGGGCTAGGCTGGCGTGTGTATGATTATGATGATGAAACGCTTTATTACCACAGTGGTTGGGTGCAAGGTTATCGCAGTGATTTGGTTGTGTTTCCACACTTAAATGTTGGCTTTAGCTTAATTTTAAATGCAGAAACTGGACTCATAAATGAGCTTACAACTGAGTTTATAAATCGCCTATTAGCATATAAACGAGAGAAGCAATAATGAACGCCCACATAAAAACATTGTTAATAGCATTATTACTTATTTGCCAACCCGCCTTTTCTGCGCCTGAACAGGTTTACTTGTTTCGACATAGCGAAAAACAAACAGGGGAAAATCCATTTCTAACTGCCCAAGGCCAAGCGCGTGCTGAGCACTTGGTTTCGTTAGTTAACACCTATCCAAACATAACGTTATTCAGCAGTAACTATAACCGTACCCTAAACACGGCAGCGCCATTAGCCGCGTATTATAATATTAAAGTTATTACCTATGATGCTGCTGATCTAATGACATTGAAAAAACAATTATTAGCACAAAATGGCGTTGTGGTAGTAATAGGGCATAGTAATACCACACCGCAGTTGGCTTCATTATTGAGTAACCAAGCTATTGAAAGTATGGATGAGAGTCAGTACGGGCATTATTATTTAGTGAGTAAACTAGAAAATAATAGTTATGAAGTTAAAACGCTGACAATGGGTTTTTAAGCAGGCATAAAAAAACCAGCAATGGCTTAATGCCAGTCAGTTAAGAACTGACTGGCATTTTCTTTTATAGGGGTACTTATTCGGCTTCTTTCTTATCACCC
>NZ_JASDDA010000074.1:0-9977 GCF_030407645.1 Pseudoalteromonas sp. APC 3495
TTGAATGACTACGCCTAGTTTTGATTTTCATAACACTTATTCCTTAAATAAGTGTCCACTTTTATAGAGTCGTATCAACGACCCCGATAAAGTAGACACGGGTTTTTAATTCATTAACTCGTATTGCATGGGACTCACATTTCCTAGCGTGCCATGCATTCTTACTGAGTTGTAGTAGTTTTCGATATAAAAGCGACTTTGTACTGTCATTTCACTACGACTCAGTTCATTTAAATTGTTCATCCATTCTTTTTTATACTGGGCAAAAAAGCTTTCTGAGCAGGCATTATCCCAGCAATTCCCTTTTCTCGACATGCTAATTGTTACCTGTCGGTTGTTCAACCACGATATTGTTTCTTTTGCACGATACTGGCTGCCTTGGTCTGAGTGAAATAATAAGCGACTTCCATCAGGTTTACGTGCATCCCATGTTTTTTTTAACGCTCTAATCACCAAGTCTGCGCTGTTAACTCGACTTGTTGCCCAACCAACGACTTTGCGTGAGTATAAATCTAAAATTACACATAAATACTGCCAACCCTCTCTGCAACGAACTTGCGTTATGTCTGACACCCATACCGTATTGGGTTCATCAACACTAAACTCACGACCCAATAAGTTTTCTGCAGTGATATGCCCCTGCTTTTTTCCGCTACCGGTATATCGGCGTTTACCCGCGGCTGAGCGGTAACCCATACTCTGCAGTAATCGCTGCACACGGCCTTTACTACACTCATACCCATTATCTATAGCGGCTTTCCACAACTTTCTGTAGCCCGGAATACAGTGCTCATCACTACTTACTTTTTTCAAAAACTCAAGCAATGAGTCGTTTTCTGACGCACGTTGACTTAATGATTGCTTTAGCCATTTATAATATCCAGCTTTTGATACTGACAACCATGTGCATAATTTTTTTATCGTTTTCTTAGCTGTCGCAGCTTGGTGAATATACTCAAATCTTATTCTTTTCGGCTGTCCAAGTAGGCCTTCGCCTTTTTTAACACATCGTTCTCCAACTGCGCATCTTCCAATTGCTTTTCAAGCTTACGCACTTGGCGCTCCAAATCTTTATATGACTTATCAGGGCCTTGGTTTTTAATTGGGTTAGATGTACTTTTTGACGTCATTTTTCGTCTCCATTTAGATAATAAGACAGGGTTAATGCCCAGCCGATGAGCTATTACATTAACAGTATCTGGAGAGTCTAACGATTGTTCAACTGCTTTTGTTTTAAATTCAATTGAATGACTACGCCTAGTTTTGATTTTCATAACACTTATTCCTTAAATAAGTGTCCACTTTTATAGAGTCGTATCAGGTTTTAGCAATGAGAAACTGTGTTTCTAACGTAAGTAAGTTCTACGCCCACATTGAAAATAAACGATAATATTATCTCTAAAATATAGCTTGCTGGTGTTTAAATACTCATGGTGATTTTGAACGTCTCATTTACTCCTCATTCACTTCTCTTTGTGCATTTAAGTTTTTAAGGGCGTTATTCACAAAGAGATTAAGAGGCGCTGCGCTTTTAGAGAAGTGATTAAAACTTTATAAATCAGAAGCTATGTTTCTAACGTAAGCAAGCTCTCCGTCCACATTGATAATGTTGACGATGATGTGACTAAAAAACCACCGTTATTGTTTTATTAAGCTCTTTAAGTTTTTACTATATGTTCTACTTACCTTGAGTGTTTTTTCGTTATCTAACACCGCCATATATTCAGAATTACGTAATGGGTTGAGCTGTTTGATATGGCTTAAATTAACAATGGTTGATTTATGTATGCGTAAGAAGTCTTCTGGTAAGGTATTTTTTTCAAGATCTTTTAAACGCGCACGCATTACATGAGTTTCAGCCAGTGTATGAACACACATATAATCGCCTGCGGCATCAATCCATAAAATATCTTTAAACGGAATTATTTGAATTGGGTTTTTAGCATCTTGGATGACTAAGTTTTCGGCTTCAAATTTATATTCTGAGTTTTTTGAGCTTTCTAATTCTTGATGTTCGTTTTCTATCAGCGATTGGTGTACTTCAATCAATGTATTTTTTCTGTGGAGTTGCTCTGTTTTTACTACTCTTTCTATGGCTTCTGCAAGGCGAGCTAACTTAACGGGCTTGAGTAAGTAGTCAAGAGCTCTTACCTCAAATGCTTTAACGGCATGCTGGTGAAACGCAGTAACAAAAATAACCGCTGGACAGCTTTCTGGTTGAAAATATTTAATTAATTCAAAGCCTGATTTTGTTGGCATTTCTATATCTAGAAACACTAAATCAACGTCATGTTTGTTAAGTACGTTAATAGCGTCATCAACACTTTGTGCACTGCCAATCACTTCAATTTCAGCAAAGGCCTCTAAACGAATACGCAACCCTTCAATAGCGCTGTATTCATCGTCAACAAGTAATGTTTTTAATTGAATCATTATTGCAAACCATTAATAGGAAGAGAAATACAAAGCCATGCGCCGCCTGATTTGCCATTGCCTTTTTCAATGCGATGGCTATTTCCATACATTAATTTTAAGCGTTGCTCGCAATTAGCCAAGCCAATGCCCCTTTTCGATTTTTTATTATCGTCAAACCCTTTACCAGTATCTGCAACTTTAATGAGCAATGCGGTTTTTGTTTTTTCAACTTTAATTGTGATCACCATTTTTTGATCTGCTCGCATACCATGTTTTAACGCGTTTTCTACCAATGGTTGAATTAATAAAGAAGGTATTAATAAATCGTTGCATGGTTCATCAACGTTAATATTAACCTCTAACCGGTCAGTAAATCGACATTGCTCTATATCTAAGTAGGTTTTTAATATGGCAATTTCTTCTTTAATCGCTACTTTTTCAAGCGGATCGGTATACAAACTATGGCGCAATAGATCACAAAGCTTTTCGAGCATATTCACTGCCTGCACACTTTCTTTTTTTAAGATTAAGGTGCAAATAGCATTAATGCTGTTAAACATAAAGTGCGGATTAAGCTGATATCGAAGCATTTTAAGCTGTGATTCTTTAGCTAGGTGTGTCGCTTCTGCGGCTTTTTGAGTTTGCTCTAAATTGTCGAGATATATTTTTATCCCGTAATAAAAAGCAGTCCACGTTGAGAGCATAGTTAACGATGCAGACGTCCATGTACCAAAGTCAAACCATGTCATTGAAAGCCACCAATTGCCATATAACCACTGCAAAGACGCCCATTTAATTTGTGTCCAAATTAATGTGGCAGTTAACAGCAGCACTAGGTGCAGTGCTATTTTAACTTTAATCCCTTGCCTTTTTGAGCAGTTATAAGCCCTTCTTAAAAGCAAGGTAATTAAAAAGCCACACGCTACATCAATAACTAAATGCGGAATATGTATCGACCATGGCTCGTCGCTTGGTATTTTTATCATTAGCTCGGTCAGCATTGCATACACAATCCAACCGCAGCTCTGAAACAACCAGAAAAGATGACTTCTGGGATTTTTGGAATTCAAATTAATACGTCCAACTTTAAAGGCAGTTGAATAGCTTACTTATTATCAACTGCCTTTGCCTTATTTATTTTGAGCACGTGATTGATAATGCGTCATTATTAGGTTTTGCAGTCAACGCGATATCTGCAACTGCTAAACTTAAACGCTGAGCTGAAATACGAATTACATCTGACATGGATTGTTCAATCAGTTCGCTATCGGCGCAATTGAGTGCGATTGATAAAGTATGCCAGCGCTTATCTGCCATTGTTTTTTCAAACGATGAAAAATCAATACTTCTTAAACAGTTATCTAAATTACACATTACTTGTAACTGGGCACCTTGCTCTGGAGCTTTATCTAATCGCATCTTTAGTTCAAGGTAACCTGATTTAAATTTGCGTTCGAGTAGCGTAGGTTTTAAGTAACTTAGGCTAAGCGTTGCATCTGAGGATTGAGATTGCCACTTAAACTGCCTTGCATCCTCTTGATACGATAAATTAACCGATTGCATTAACAAACTTTTTTTATCGCCACTGGTGGCCGATGAACCACTAGTTAAAACTTTTGCTGTTGTATCAGCTAACGCCCAAGTGAGATTTTTAGCTAAACTTTTTACAAACAATGGGTGTGCATCGCTTTTAACGATTTTTTTAGGGCTTGTAGTTTCACTCACAACAAGTATGTTTACTGTGTCTTGATAAGTTAGCCCGTAGCCATAGGCAAAGAGCGGGTCGTAATTTACGTCGCCTAAGTTAAGGCTAAATTGATCGTCGTATTTAGGCCACGAAAAACTCAACTTACCAGTAAAATCAAACTGGCTGTTACCGTTTTTATCTGTTAGTAATACGTCTGCAACTCCCTCACCCTCAGAGCCTGGTAACCATGCAGCAACAAAGGCATCTGATGCATTGAGCTCTTTATTGACCCAAAGCGGGCGACCACTTAAAAATACGGTAACTACCGGAATATTGTCTGCCTTAAGTTTTTTCAGCAGTGCAAGAGCGTGTTTGCTTTCATGCTGAAACTCTAGCATCTCTATATCACCAAACCACTCAGCATAAGGCTCTTCACCAATAACAACAATGGCTACATCTGGCTTGGTTTTATAGTCACCAGACTCACTTAAGCTTATTTCACCGCCTGCTTTTAATACTTGCGACTTTAAACCTGCATAAATAGAGGTCGCATTTGGAAAGTCGCTATTAGTATTGTCTGTGCCCTGCCAAGAAACGCTCCAGCCACCGGCTTGCATATTGATTGCATTGGCGCCTTTACCGGCAACTAAGATGCGGCTATGCGCTTTAATTGGCAAAACGTTTTCGTTGTTTTTTAATAGAACGAGTGACTTGCGAACCGCTTCTCTTGCCAAAGTGCGATGCTCATTAGCGCCTAACCACTGCGGGTGTTGTGATTCAGGTCGCGCTGATGGTTTACCCTTTGTAAACACCCCCCAGCGGATTTTAGCCCTTAAAAAACGTCTAACAGCATCATCTATTCGTGATTGAGGTATAACACCCGCTTTCACTTGCTCAACAGTATTATGATAAAAGGCTTCAAAATGCTCTGGCACCATTATCACATCAACGCCCGCGTTAATTGCTTGCGCACATTGCTCTAAATCGCAGCCTTCTACAAACTTATGCGCATTCCAATCGCTTACAACAAAGCCATCAAAACCTAACTGGTTTTTAAGTACATCCGTTAATAAATGTTTATCGCCATGTACACGTTTACCATTCCAGCTATTGAAGGATGCCATAACGGATTGCACTCCTTCATTAATCGCTGAAAAGTAACCCGGGCTGTGAATATCTCTTAACCCTTTTTCATCAATTAGCGTATTACCGCGGTCAATACCTCGCTCAGTTCCTCCATCTCCCACAAAGTGCTTAGCGGTGGCAATACGGTTACTGCCTTTTAAAAAGTCAGCGCCTATGTCACCTTGAATACCAGTCACCATGTTACCCGCATAGTATTTAACTAAGTCAGGATCTTCTGAATAGCTTTCATAGGTTCTCCCCCAGCGATCATCTCTGACAACCGCTACTGTGGGTGCAAAACTCCACTCAATACCCGTGGCCGACACTTCCTTTGCTGTTGCTTGCCCTATACGTTTTATTAAATCGCCATCGCGCGCTGCGCCTAAGCCAATATTATGCGGAAATAGCGTAGCACCATACACATTGCTATGCCCATGCATGGCATCGGTCCCCCACACCGTCGGGATCGCAATACCATCTATGGTCGAATCCATAGAAGCCAGGTACATTTCATCTGCGTATTTTAACCAAGTAGCTTGATCCGCTCGTTTGTTACCATAAGGGGCGGTATTCCCGCCATTTAGATAAGAGCCAAATCCATACTTTTTCATTTGCTCGACAGTTAAATAGCCAATTTCTGGCTGTATCATTTGCGCAACTTTTTGCTCTATAGTCATTGTTTCGAGCAGTTTATCAATCTGTTTTTCAACGGCAGGATCACGCTTAAGTTGTGTGTTCACATAAGGCCAATTAACTTGCTGATTGTCTGCACTCAATACATTTTGGCAGTTGAACATGCCAAAAACAGGCAATAAGCAAAGTAATAATTTAGGGTGTTTTATTTTCGACATTTAAAACCTTCGAGATTAAATACTGTTTTATAAATACGGATTGATTAATTTAGTGTGGAATATATTCAATAAAATCATAATATGCCCACGAAGGGCTGCCGTAGTATTGACCCGGAAAGTAATTTCCTTGAGTCGAGTTGTCACCATTCCACTGGTTAATCATTATTTTTGTTTTATCAATTGGCCACGCATAGCTGGGAATTTCATTATTAGCTATTACGCCATCCCCATTGTCTTTGTACATCACTCTAATTGTTTTCTCGTTTCCTTGTGAGTCGAAGAGATACCAACGAATTGATGAACTAGACCAGTCGAAGCCAATGGTTAATAAGTTTTCTCTGTAATCAAGCCCGAATTGGCTTAAATCAATATCCTCTTCCCAGCTTTGATATGTGCCTCCTTGGGGCTGGTAGATAACATTGGTATGAACGACATTGCCTAAAGAAGGTAATAGTTCGATATCTATCTCTTGCCACGCACGTCCTGGCGAATCCCACCATGAGGTGTAAGTAAAAATAGAAGACACGGTACCGGCGATATTGCCCGACTTAACACTACCTTGTACCTTACCAAAACTATAAAAGTGATTACTTTGCAGCTCAGCACACGCACCTTCTGATAAGGAAAGAGTGATGCCGTATTGACTTGGATTAATCATTCCTGGAGTAAATTCGCAGCCAAAAGGCGAGCCATTATCGCCACTACGTGCACTCCAAATACGAGTGTCAAATCCCCACGAAAAATCGTCTTTAAAATAGTTAGCGTGTGTGGCGGGTGAAATAACTATAAGGCCAGCAACCAAGGTTGAAATTAGCTTCGTTTTCATTATTAAATTCCTTATTTAATCAAGCACCTCCTACAGTACTCTAGCCTGTAGGAGGATAATTTTTTACTCGGTTATTTAGAATGAAAAAACCGCTCTCATACCGTAGTATCTCGGCATGCCAAAGCTGCCTTTAGGGATCCCTTTGCCAGTATTATTCCAGTATTGAATAGTTTCATCTGAGGCATTATTAACAAACACTTCTGCAAACCAGTTTTGTCCTTGCGGCTCATACTTAATAGAGGCGTTAAATACGGCAAATGCATCGCGGCTATCATCGATATATTTTGTTGCTTCATCTGGCACTTGAAAATCCATGTCATCTAAATGTTTATCAACATTCCATACCGTTGAGTACGATTCATCTTTCCAGCTGGCATTTAGCCATGCGTGAACAAAACCATATTCCCCTAAGTTAAGTGTATGTGTGTAACTTATATTGGCGGTGAACTCAGGGGTCATTGCTAAATTATTCCCCTTAAGATTGGTAGCTAACAGGGTGTTTTCAGGATCTTTTGATTCTTCATAAGAAATATCAAACAGATACTCCGCGTCGTAGTCCCATTTAGTATTCCAATCTTCAGTAACTTTTGCATCAGTCCACGTTACGTAACCACTAATTCGACCATTTGGATACGGCTTCCAGTCAAACTCAAGCTCAATCCCTTTTATTGTTGAACCAGGGACATTTTGTGTGTAGTAAGCTATAACTGGCTTGTTTTGAAAATCGAGTACAGGCTCGCCATTACCGTCTAAAACGGGAGAGCCATCTTCATCTTCTACCACAGATAAACGCTCTACGTTACCAATAGAGCCCACTGATGCGTATTGCATGTCGGTGTAATCTGTATAAAAAAATGCGGCTTTTAGGTTTAATGAGTTATCAAAAAAGCTCGATTTAGCACCCAATTCCCATGTTAGTACTTCTTCTGGGTCGAACTTGGTTTCAAAACGAGTAACGTCACCGGTTCTGTCATTTACCACTTCGTAAACATCACCAATACCACCGGCTTTAAAGCCACTGGCAAGATAGGTATAAACCATGGTTTCAGGTGAAATGTCATAATCTAAACCAACACGAAAATCATGGTGTTTCCAACTTCCCTTATTGTCGTTTTCAAAGTATGACGCATAAATAGAAGGATCTTCGTAGTAGTCAACAGGAAGGTTATTTAAATCAGTTCTATTTAACCAACCTACGGCGCAGCCATCAGCATTAGAACAGCGATAGGTTTTTCCGCCTTTATCTTCTTTTGTTTCATCACTAAATCGATAGCCAAGTGTTAGGTGTAACTTTTCAGTTAAGTTGTATGTACCTTGACCAAATAATGCGAGGGCGTCGGTAGAGCGATCGGGTTGATCCCAAAACGCTTTGTCATCCATAGGATTATCGTAATAACCTAAGGTTTTTGTTCTTTCATGAAAGTAATTAATACCTGCAATCCAGATAAAGTCGCCATATTCATCAGATTGTATTTGCAGCTCAGTTGAAAAAGACTCTGCGCCAGTGCCGTCTAAAAAGTAAGTTGCGCCATCCCAAGGGTCTAAACCTACTTCACTATCTTGTGCTGAAGAGCGTTCCATATCTTCATAGCCCAATAACCAGACAAGTGAATATTCATCGTTTATGTTGTAATTAAGGGTGTTTCTTAAGTACGTGATATCTAAATTAAGCTTACCGGGCACATTTACAACCGCCTGATAAGTATTATCGCTGGGTAAAAAGTTAGTGCAGTCTCCCCCTAGTTCAGCACTTCTGCCACGAATTTTATCGCAGTTAACTAAATCTAGGTTGTTATTGCTGTCATTTACATACTTTTGAAAAACAGTGTGGTTTGAAAAATTGCCGCCCAAAGGCTCCCACAAGGTGCTAATTCTAAATGAATATTCATCAGCATTATTGTAAAAATTGCTTTTATCAGCCGGTGTTAGCGCGCGAACTTTTTGCGCTTCTGGATCTGTGCCAGCGCCATCTATCCACCAGTTTTCTCGTTGGGTAATTGTTTGACCCACGCCTTGATAAGAATCTTCAGAGATTACTGGCGCATTAAGAATATCGTCGCTTAAGCGTCTTGAGTCATATTGGTTAGGATCGTAATACCCTTCTAAATAAGAATCCCGTTTCAAGCCTTTTCCTGAAAACCTAACGGCAAATTCATCATTAATAGGAATATTTAAGACTGCATCAATATTTTTACTATTAAAGTTTCCCGCTTCAATACTGACGTTGCCATATAAACCGGTAAACTCTGGTTTTGCTGAAATAACATTAATACTACCCACCGTTGAGTTACGACCAAATAGAGTGCCTTGTGGGCCCCTTAGAGCTTCAACCCTGTCTATGTCGTACATCAATGCAAGGGCACCTTGCATACGTGGTGAGTAAATACCATCAAGGTGAACACCCACAGCCGGATCGCCAAGCTCAGTAATATTAGTAGAGCGTACACCTCGCATTGAAATAACCGGCGCAGCTTGATCTGTTGCAGTTGAAATATCTAAGCCAGGGACTAAGTTAGCAATATCCTTAACGCTATTAACACCGTTTCTTTTCAGCTCGGCTTCAGTTAATGCTGTAATGGCAACAGGTGTTTCCATTAATCTTGTTTTTCGCTTAGTTGCTGTTACCGAAATGATTTCTAATGAAACTGTTTCTTTTTCTGACGCTTGCTCTTTATCCGTAGAAGCTTCTTGAGCATTCAATGGCATTGAACAAGCCAACGCAACGGCTATTGATAGTGCTGTTTTATTTATTGTGTGCATGTTTGACCTTTTGGATGTGTGTGTAAACGTTAAACTTTGTTACTTTTATTTAACAGTCTCATAGTATCCATATCGATTATTTTTATTACTAGTCAAATACGCCAAGACGAGTTAGATATAATACAAACCGAAATCACCTTCTAATTTTTGAAGCTAAAGCCAGATAAACCTCAAGTATTTTCCTCGTAGTTTAGCCTTTTGATTCTATTTCAGACACAAAAAAACCGACTTAGTGTCTAATGCAGATCAGTTAAGAATATTTTTATGATCACTTGACTGATCTTTCCATGGCTTCAAAATCCGATATTAGAAA
>NZ_JASDDA010000075.1:0-9794 GCF_030407645.1 Pseudoalteromonas sp. APC 3495
CTATTTAGTATTGTCTTTTATGGCTTAAAACGAGACATTTTTGTCATATTGCAGTAAAGTTAGCGCAATTTTTTAGAAATGCCGTTGCTTAAAAAACACCTTATATTAGCGTGTTTTACAAACTAACAGGTGTTTTAGTCACACACTAGGTATGAAGATGGATCAAAAGCGTTGTGCCGTCGCCTCTAAAGAAAGCCTTAAACGGATATTCACCGTTCCAGAGGCGCCAGACTCAACTTTGAGCAAAATAGAGCTTGAAATTTCGAGTAATTTAGCAGGTTTCTTAAACGAAAATATCGCGGCAATTGAAAAACCATTACATGAAATAGAAAAAGATTTTCAATCGGCGGCAATCCCTGAAGAACCGACGTTTGTGTCTTGCTATGCTCAAGATATTATGGAGCAGCTGGTTGCTCATTCTGTTCATACCGCAGCGCCAAGCTTTATTGGCCATATGACATCGGCTCTGCCTCATTTTTTACTACCGTTATCGAAATTAATGGTTGGGTTAAATCAAAACCTAGTAAAAATTGAAACCTCGAAAGCGTTTACCCCATTAGAACGTCAAGTTTTAGGGATGATGCATCATTTAGCTTATAGCCAAAGTGATGGTTTTTATTCTAAATGGATGCACAGTGCAAAAACTTCGTTAGGGGCATTTTGCTCTGGCGGCACCGTGGCAAATATTACTGCACTTTGGATAGCTCGAAATCGCTTATTAAAAGCGGATGGCAATTTTAAAGGCATTGCTGCACAAGGTTTAGTTGCAGGAATGCTTCACTATGGTTACAAAGGGCTGGCAGTTTTAATTTCTGAACGAGGTCATTATTCGCTTGGTAAATCGGTTGATTTATTAGGTATTGGTCGTGAAAATTTAATTGGTATTAAAACTTCTGCCGATAATAAAGTCGATGTTAGTGCAATGCGAGAAAAAGCGTTAGAGCTTGAAGCACAAGGCATTAAAGTGATGGCAATTATTGGAGTCGCAGGAACCACTGAAACCGGTAATATTGACCCACTTGAAGATATGGCTAATTTAGCACAAGAGATTAATTGTCATTTTCATGTTGATGCAGCGTGGGGCGGAGCAACTTTACTGTCTAATACCCATAGGCATTTATTAAAAGGTATTGAGCATGCAGATTCAATCACCATTGATGCGCATAAGCAAATGTATGTGCCGATGGGGGCCGGTTTAGTCTTATTTAAAGACCCTGCTGCAACTGATGCCATCGAGCATCATGCTGAATATATTTTACGTAAAGGCTCTAAAGATTTAGGCAGCCATACGCTTGAGGGAAGTCGCCCTGGGATGGCGATGTTAGTGCATGCTTGCTTACGTGTTATTGGTCGTAAAGGCTATGAAATGCTTATCGATCGCAGTATTAAAAAAGCGCGTTATTTTGCTGATTTAATAAAAGCCGATGAAGATTTTGAGTTAATATCAGAGCCAGAACTTTGCTTACTGACCTATCGCTATGTACCAAAACAAATTAAACATGCGATAGCCCAAGCTGATGCACAAACCCGTTTAGACATTTTTGCCGCGCTTAATCGTTTTACTGCCAGCATGCAAAAACGCCAACGTGAATCGGGTCGCTCATTTGTATCGCGTACGCGTTTAACGCCAGTTCAATATGATAACCAACCAACCGTGGTATTTAGAGTGGTACTTGCGAACCCGCTTACCTCAGGTGCTATATTAAAAGAGATATTAGAAGAGCAGAAAGAACTGGGACAAACTGATCCGGTGTTTAAAAAGTATTTACGAAAATATATGTAATTACAACTACAAATACAATGACAAAAAAGACGCGATTAAGCGTCTTTTTTGTTACTGATTAAAGCAACTCGCCTTTATAAGGTTGCTGATAATTTGTTGAGAAGGTTTGATTTTTTCCATTGCTAAAAACTCATCGGGCTGATGCGCTTGGTTAATAGAGCCTGGCCCCATTACGATGGTTTCACAACCGAGTTGCTGTATAAATGGCGCTTCGGTACAGTAGTTAACAGCCACTGCTTTTTGCCCTGCTATATTTTCGGCTAATTTGACTAACGCGCTATCTGTGCTTCCCGTAAATGCTGGAATTGGCTCATGCAAATCAATTACGCTCACAGAGTTAGGGTATTGCTGGTTTATATCGTAGGTTGCATCAAGTACCAGTGCTTGAAGCTCTTGCACGCTTAAACCGGGAAGAGGGCGCATATCAATGTGCATTTCACAGCAGCCACAAATTCGGTTGGCATTGTCACCCCCATGAATATTGCCTAAGTTGAGTGTTGGATAAGGAATTTCAAAGTGATTTATTGAATATTTATTCTTAATTTGTTCTTTTAAGATCAGTAATTTTGTAATCACTTTATGCATTACTTCGATGGCATTAAGGCCCCGTTCGGGATCAGAGCTATGTCCTGAGCGACCAACGACTCTGATTGCTGTAGTCATATGGCCTTTATGGGTAAATACTGGTGTCATATCAGTGGGTTCACCAATAATACAGCGGCTTGGCTTTAAATTTGGGTGCTTACAAATTTGCTGTGCGCCAGCCATAGTGGTTTCTTCATCGGCGGTCGCTAATATTAAAATAGGTTGAGTTTGTTGCTTTTCATCAAGCTCACTAATAGCCTGCAGTACAAAAGCAAAAAAGCCTTTCATATCAATACTGCCTAAACCATATAATTTGTTATCAAGTTCGGTTAATTTAAATGGATTTTGATTCCAGCGGCTATCATCAAATGGCACCGTATCGGTGTGCCCCGCAAGCATTAACCCGCCATCGCCTTGTCCGCGTTTTGCTAATAAGTTGTAGCGGCCTTTACCACCTTCTAACTCTATTATTTCACAGGTAAAACCTAAGCTTTCACACCACTGAGCGAGTAGTTCAATTACGCTTTTATTGCTCATACACAAATGCTCTTCAATAGCGCTAATAGAGGGGGCAGCAATTAATTGCTGATACATCGAAATAAAAGACGGCAGAGACATAAAAAAATCCAAAATAAGTATTCAATTTAATTGCATAACAATATAAAAGTATTTATGATGAATATCAATTCACTTTTTAAGCATAAATATATTAAAGTTACGCCATGAAAATAATACGACGATAGTTATCACTCATTAATTTAATCAGTTTAGCTAGGTTGCAACCTAGTGTAAGTCAATAACATGGAATGTAGTCACTAATTTTAGATAAAGAGTAAATAATGAACGTAGTAATTATAGGTGCCAGCGGTTACAGCGGCGCAGAATTGGCTAGCTTAATTTCCAAACATCCAGCATTAACATTATCAGCATGTTATGTATCAGCGCAAAGCTTGGATAAACATAAACTGCTCAGTGAATTATACCCTGAGCACTTAGGGTTACTTGACTTACCTTTGCAACCACTTGATGAGAGTGCATTGAGTGATATAGCGCATTCAGCAGACTATGTGTGTTTATGCACTGACCATAAAGTAAGTGTTGATTTAGCCCCTCAGTTTTTAGCGATGGGCAAAAAGGTATTTGACTTGTCTGGTGGTTACCGTCTTGAAAGTAATGAAGATTACGTCACTTATTATGGTTTTGAACACCAGCATCCAGAGCTCCTCAATGAAGCTGCATATGGCCTTGCAGAGTGGAATAGTGAGGCCATTGCAAAGGCGCAGTTAGTCGCTGTAGCTGGCTGCTACCCAACTGCCGCATTAAACGCATTAAAGCCTCTTCAGCAAGCTGAGTTACTTAGTGATGAGCGGATTATTATTAATGCTGTATCGGGAGTAACTGGAGCAGGTCGTAAAGCAAGTATTGGCACGCATTTTTGCGAAGTATCGCTAGCTGCTTATGGTTTGTTTAACCATCGTCATGGGCCTGAGATACAGCAGTATCTTGGCCATAACGTGTTATTTACTCCTCATTTAGGTAATTTCCCGCGCGGTATTTTAGAAACCATTTATGTACAGCTAAAACCGGGTGTGACTAGTGAGCAAGTAACTAAAGCGTATCAAGTATTAGCAGATGAGCCGTTAATTCGATTGCTTGGTGGCAAAATTCCCTCCATTAAAGGGGTAGCAAAACAACCCTATGTTGATATTGCATGGCAGCAGAAAGACTCACAATTAATAGTAATGGCAGCGATTGACAATTTACTAAAAGGGGCGGCTGGTCAGGCTCTGCAATGTATTAATTTGTCAATGGGTTTGCCTCACACTACAGGTTTAGTAGGAGCGTTTAAATGAGCAGTAAAACGTGGGTTATTAAACTCGGTGGCGCAGTACTCAATACTGAAAATGCCGCTAAAGCGCTTTTTGAGGTTTTTAATGAGCAACATGATGCACAATTTGTCATTGTTCATGGCGGTGGCTCATTAGTTGACCATTGGCTAGCTGAAGCCGGTTTTGCCAGTGCTAAACACCAAGGTTTGCGTATCAGCCCTAAAGAACAGATGCCTTATATTGTAGGAGCATTAGCGGGAGCAGCAAACAAACAATTAATGGCGCAAGCAATGACTGCTGGGCACAAACCCGTTGGCTTGAGTTTATATGAAGCTGGAATAACAGCATCACAAAAATTAAAAGCGCTAGGGCAAGTAGGTCAATGCCATAGTAATGATGATTCTATTATTAATGAATTACTCAGTGGCGGGCGTTTACCTATAGTCAGCTCCATCGGTTTTGATGAGCAAGGGCTTTGGTACAACGTCAATGCTGACGAAGCAGCAGCCGCGATTGCGAGTAATTTAAACGCCGAACTTATTTTTATGACAGATGTAGAAGCGGTGCTTGATGTGAATAAGCATCCACTACATCAACTTGACACAAAACACATTGATACTTTAATTGCAGAGGGAGTAATTGTGGGCGGGATGGAGGTCAAAGTTAAGACCAGCCTTCACGCTGCCCAACATTTACGACGCGGTGTGTACATTTCCAGCTGGCAAAAGCCAGAAAATTTAACGGCTTTGCTGCAAGGCGAGCACGTCGGAACTAAAGTGACACCATAGGTTGAATATGTTTAAAGATTTTATAACGGGTCTAGAATTAGACCAACAAGGCGCCCTTAATTTATTAAAATTAGCGCAAGATATTAAAGAAAGCCCTGCAAAGTACAGCCAAGTGTTAGCTGGTAAGTCAGTGGTTACTCTGTTCGAAAAGCAAAGTTTACGTACGCGTTTATCGTTTGATATTGGTATAAACCGTTTAGGCGGTCATGCGGTTTATCTTGATCAACAAAACGGCGCGATGGGAGCTCGTGAATCAATAAAAGATTTTGCCTTGAATATTTCAACTTGGGCTGATGGTATCGTTGCCCGGGTTAATCAGCACAGTACGTTAACTACCTTAGGTGAGTATTCGTCTGTTCCTGTGGTTAATAGTTTGTGTGATTTATATCACCCATGCCAAGCCTTAGCTGATTTTTTAACGCTTCAAGAAGTGCACGGTGATGTTAGTCAGCTAAAGTTGGCTTATTTAGGTGAAGGTAATAACGTAACGCATTCACTGATGCTACTTGCAGCAACTTTAGGTACTGATTTTGTTGCTGTGACGCCAAAAGGCAGTTCGCCCGATTCGCAAATTCTTAAAAAAGCGGAGCAAATTGCCGCAATGAATGGGGCGTCTGTGATGGTAAGTGACAGAGTTGAGGCTGCGGTAGGTGCTAACGCAGTTTACGCTGATACCTGGGTTTCTATGGGAGACACCACACCGCTTGAGCAAGTGAAAGAAAAATACATGCCTTATCAATTAAATCAGGCATTACTTAAAAAAACTGGGGCTACCACGGTATTACATTGCCAACCGGCACACCGTGAGTTTGAAATTACCTCTGAGGTGATGGATGGCCCCGCATCAAAAATTATTCAACAAGCAGAAAATCGTATGCATGCGCAAAATGCTCTGCTTGTTACATTATTAAATCCAAATTTTGTTAAGGAACACCTATGAGTTCAATTAAAAAAGTCGTTTTAGCCTATTCAGGTGGTCTTGATACATCGGCTATTGTGCCATGGTTAAAAGAAAACTACGGCTGTGAAGTTATTGCCTTTGTGGCCGATGTTGGCCAGGGCGCAGAAGAACTTGAAGGCGTAGAAGCGAAAGCCATTGCATCGGGTGCATCTGAATGTTACGTAGTTGATTTGAAAGATGAAATGGTAAGTGATTACATTTACCCAACACTTAAAACAGGCTCTATATACGAAGGGACCTACTTACTAGGTACTTCTATGGCACGTCCAATCATCGCCAAAGCCCAAGTTGAAATTGCCCGTAAAGTGGGGGCAGATGCACTTTCTCATGGCTGTACGGGTAAAGGTAACGACCAAGTACGTTTTGAGTCATGTTTTGCAGCACTGGCTCCTGATTTAAAAGTGATTGCGCCATGGCGTGAGTGGGATTTATCAAGTCGTGAATCATTGCTTGATTACCTAGCTGAGCGTGATATTCCGTGTTCTGCATCAGCAACTAAAATTTACAGTCGTGATGCTAACGCATGGCATATCTCCCACGAAGGCGGCGAGCTTGAAGACCCTTGGTGTGAGCCAAGTGAGCAGGTATGGACCTGGACTAATTCACCAGAGCAAGCGCCCGATAAAGCTGAGCATGTCACTTTATCAGTTGTAGAAGGTGAAGTGGTTGCTGTAAACGGCGAACAATTAAAGCCTTACGACTGTTTAGTTAAACTAAACGACATTGCAGCCCCGCATGGTGTTGGTCGTGTTGATATTGTAGAAAACCGTTTAGTGGGCATGAAATCACGCGGTTGTTATGAAACACCAGGCGGTACAGTGATCATGGCGGCGCTTCAAGCAATTGATGAGCTCGTTCTTGATAAGTCAAGCCGTAAATGGAAAGAGGTACTCGGTGGTGAATTTTCGCATTTAGTCTACGACGGTCGTTGGTTTACGCCGCTTAAAGATTCTATTTTAGCCGGTGCAGAAGCGCTTTCTACGTTAGCGACAGGTGAAGTGGTACTTAAACTTTACAAAGGGCAAGTAACAGCGGTCCAGAAAAAATCACCTAACAGTTTATACAGCGAAGATTTTGCTACTTTTGGTGAAGACGATGTTTATGACCAATCGCACGCAGAAGGCTTTATTCGTTTATTCTCACTATCAAGCAGAATTTCAGCATTAGCTAAAAAGTAATTTTTTAAGCCCCTTGGAATTAAGGGGCTATTATCGGGTTTGGAGAGATTTCATGGCATTATGGGGCGGGCGTTTTTCTACGGGTCCAGATGAAGCGTTTAAACAATTTAACGATTCACTTCCCTTCGATTATCAATTAGCAGAGCAAGATATTATTGGCTCTGTTGCATGGGCTGGCGCACTTGAACAAGTCAACGTGTTATCTAATGACGAACACCAAAAGCTGGTATCGGCATTATATGAATTACTTGAAGAGGTAAAAGCAGATCCACACGCTGTTGCCACCTCAGGTGCTGAGGATATTCACTCGCATGTTGAAGCCGCGCTAATTGAAAAAGTGGGTGATTTAGCTAAAAAATTACACACTGGACGCAGTCGTAACGACCAAGTTGCTACCGACTTTAGATTATGGTGTCGCGATACCGCCGATCACATTTTAAAAGCGATTGTACAATTAAAAGCTGAATTTGTTAGCTTGGCTGAACGTGAGCTTGGCACAATATTGCCAGGGTATACGCACTTACAGCGTGCACAGCCGGTGTTATTTAGTCACTGGTGTATGGCTTATGTAGAAATGTTAGAGCGTGATGAAAGCCGGTTGCAAGATGCCCAAGCACGAATGAACTATTGTCCACTCGGCAGTGGCGCTCTTGCGGGAACTGCCTATCCGATTGACCGTCACGCACTTGCACAAGGGTTAGGGTTTACAGGCGCGACTAAAAACAGCCTTGATGGTGTATCTGATCGTGACTTTGTGGTTGAGCTATTAAGCTGTGCGTCTATCTCTATGATCCACTTATCGCGCATGTCTGAAGACTTGATTTTTTATAACTCAGGAGAAGCTGGGTTTATCGAACTGGCTGATAATGTTACATCGGGCTCATCTTTGATGCCGCAGAAAAAGAATCCAGATGCATTGGAGCTAATTCGTGGTAAAACAGGGCGGGTATTTGGTGCGTTTAGTGCAATGATGATGACTCTAAAAGCACTGCCGCTTGCCTACAATAAAGACATGCAAGAAGATAAAGAAGGCATTTTTGACGCTATGCCAACGTGGCTTGCTTGTATTCATATGGCGCAAGCGTGTATTAAGGGTGTAACAGTTAAAGCAGACAAAACCTTAGCAGCGGCAAAAGGTGGCCACGCAAATGCAACCGAGCTTGCTGATTATTTGGTAGCCAAAGGTGTACCGTTTAGAGAAGGGCATCATATTGTTGGGGTGTTGGTGCAATTAGCTATTAGTGAAGGTAAAACGTTAGAGGAGCTTTCACTTGAGCAGTATAAATCAGTAAACCCAGTGTTTGAAGATGATGTGTATCCGGTACTTGAAATTGATGCCTGTATTAAAGCACGTCAAGCACTTGGCGGAACCTCATTAGAACAAGTAAGTAAAGCGGTGAAAGACGCGAAAAAAAAACAGCAAATAACAGTTCGTGATGCAAACCTAGATGACGTGGAAGCAATCGCTAAACTCGTACAACACTGGGCAACAGTCGGCGAAAACTTACCGCGCGCTAAAAGTGACATGGTGCACTCAATTAATGAGTTTGCTGTAACCGAGATAAACGGTCAGGTATCAGGTTGTGCTTCATTATACATTTACGACACTGGATTAGCTGAAATACGCTCATTAGGTATTGACCCTAAAAGCGCAGTAACAGGCCAAGGGCGAGAGCTAGTAGAACATTTATTAGTAAAAGCCAAAAAATTGGCACTCAATCGTGTCATCGTTCTGACTCGTGTACCTGACTTTTTCGAAAATCAGCGCTTTAGTTTCTGTAGTAAAGAGAGCTTACCTGAAAAAGTCATGAAAGATTGTGAGCTATGTTTACGTAAAGAAAACTGTGATGAAGTCGCAATGGAATATATGTTAAAGCCAAGTAATAGCATGGAGATCCCTTGTAAAAACGTGGCTTGAGCAATCCCTAGGATAAAAAACGCACGGTGACCCCGATGCGTTTTTTTTTGAGTAAAATAAAATGATGTTTTAAATTAATATGCTATGAATTTAAAGTTGGCATATCTGTTGCATTTATAGTTCTGTAGTGTGTTGTTGAGTCAATTAATCAACGAAGGCAATACGTTACAGCAGTTATTTAGTAACTACTTCAGGTGGTGTGATTTAAATTTACGCCAATAATAAAAATTTAATACTCAAAAGGATTAATCACATGCAAATTTCAGCTAATAGCCAAGTACAAATGCAAGCATACAATAAAACGCAACAATTAAAGCCTGCAATGGAACAAACTGCTAGCCCTAAAACCCTACAATCTGATACAGTAAGCTTTTCTAAAGAGGCGATGACGGCTGCTACTGCGGATTTACAGCGAGGTGGTGGCACTGTTATACCAACATGGAAACCTAAATAATTATAAAGGTTTTAAATGATTCTAACTGAGCTTTTTGGGTTGTTCTCACTGTCTGCTTTTACGATGTGGGGATTTCTAATGACTTTCTTTTTTAATGTATTTGTATATTCATTAGATGTAAAAAGGGGAACAACCCTTTTACTCAGTTCATTTATTATGATGGTATCTTATACCCTTTCTGATTACTTTTATACGTGGCTATCAATGAAAGATTCAATTTATCTTGATTGGGCCATGTATGATATTGTCACGATCATCGCTCTTGCATGTATCTATAAAATTATAAAGAAAACAACCC
>NZ_JASDDA010000076.1:0-7827 GCF_030407645.1 Pseudoalteromonas sp. APC 3495
GTTTTACCAATTTACAATGTGTAGACAAAAGAATAGTTTTTGTTACTATTGGTGAATATTTATTTAAATAAACTGACTTTTTATGTATTCAGTTTTGAACAGGGGAGAATTATGGATATAGGGGCTTTGCTCACAACTGCAGGCAATTTAATGCTAACCGGTATGGTGGGGGTGTTTGTATTTCTTTCTTTATTGATTGGTGCAGTGACAGTTATGTCTAAGCTGGCTAGCAAATTTTCTCAGCCAGAACTTGAAGTATCACAGAGAACACCATCTTTTAAATCTCAAGGTGTGCCAAATGAGCACATCGCTGCAATTAGTGCTGCCATTGCTCAGTACAAAACAAATAATAATTAGAGGAGCATACCAATGGCTAAATTAAAAATAACAGAACTCGTACTTCGAGACGCACATCAGTCGCTTTTAGCTACCCGCATGCGATTAGACGACATGTTACCTATTGCAAAAAAAATTGATGACGCAGGTTATTGGTCTATAGAGTCTTGGGGTGGGGCTACCTTTGACTCATGTATTCGTTATTTAGGCGAAGATCCGTGGGAGCGTATTCGCGCGCTTAAAAAGGCGATGCCAAATACACCCCAGCAAATGTTACTTCGCGGTCAAAACTTATTGGGGTATCGCCATTATGCTGATGATGTTGTTGAAAAGTTTGTTGAGCGCGCACACAAAAATGGCGTAGACGTATTTCGTATTTTTGATGCCATGAATGATGTACGTAACTTAGAAACTGCCATAAAAGCGGCGGTTAAAGTAGGCGCGCATGCCCAAGGTACGATTTCTTACACGGTAAGCCCAGTACACACATTGGATATGTGGCTAACACTTGCTAAGCAGCTTGAAGAATTAGGTTGTCATTCAATTTGTATTAAAGATATGGCGGGATTGCTTAAGCCTTACGATGCAGAAAAACTGATTAAAGGCTTAAAAGAAACGGTTTCAATTCCTATTGCCATGCAATGTCATGCAACAACGGGTTTAAGTACCGCAACGTATCAAAAAGCGATTGATGCCGGTATTGATATGCTCGATACGGCTGTATCGTCTATGAGTATGACTTATGGTCATTCAGCAACTGAAACAATTGCTGCAATCGTGGAAGGTACTGAGCGTGATACTGGGCTTGATTTAAACCACCTTGAAGAAATTGCAGCTTACTTTAGAGACGTACGTAAAAAGTACGCTGCGTTTGAAGGCAGTTTAAAAGGTGTTGATGGCCGAATTTTATTAGCCCAAGTGCCAGGTGGTATGTTAACTAACATGGAAAATCAGCTTAAAGAGCAAGGCGCTGCTGATAAACTAAACGAAGTATTACTTGAAATTCCACGGGTGCGTGAGGATTTGGGCTTTATTCCATTAGTTACACCGACCTCGCAAATTGTTGGTACTCAGGCAGTACTTAATGTGCTTACTGGCGAGCGCTATAAAACCATCACCAAAGAAACCGCTGGCGTATTAAAAGGTGAGTATGGTTCAACACCTGCTCCTATGAATAAAGAGTTACAAGAGCGTGTACTTGATGGCAGCGAAGCAATTACCTGTCGCCCTGCAGATGTGATCAAACCTGAACTTGAAACGCTTGAGGCTGAATTAAGTAAACTTGCGCAAGAGCAAGGCTTAACGCTTGCTGATGAGCAAATTGATGATGTGCTCACGTATGCCTTATTCCCACAAATTGGTTTGAAGTTTATTAAAAACCGCAATAACCCTGACGCATTTGAACCTGTTCCTAGCGCTGATGATAGCTCCAATAAAGCACCTGAAAAATCAGCGGCAAACAATAAAGGCGTTAAGGCTGAGCAATACAGCGTTAAAGTAGATGGCAAAGTATACGATGTCGTGGTTGCTCAAGGCGGTGAGCTTAAAGAGGTGACGCTAAAAGACTCTGAGCATATTCCACAGTCGGCATCAGTTGCTTCAGGTGAAACTCTTAATGCGCCACTTGCCGGTAATATCTTTAAAATTAAAGTAAAGCCAGGTCAGGTAGTAAATGAAGGTGATGTGGTGATTATTATGGAAGCCATGAAAATGGAAACCGAAGTACGCGCCATGCATACCGGTACAATTGCAGACGTGCTTGTCTCTGAAGGTGATTCAGTGTCAACCGGCGATGCAATGATTGCATTAGCTTAAGGAGTAATTAGAGGATGGATGGTATTTTAAACCTCTGGCATGCCACAGGCATTGCTAACTTTACATTTCCTGGGCTGATCATGATTGCCGTTGGTTGTTTGTTATTATTTTTAGCTATAGTTAAAAACTTTGAGCCGCTACTATTACTGCCCATTGGTTTTGGGGCTATTTTAACTAATATTCCTGTGGCGGGCTTATCTGACCCTGGTGGCTTACTTTATTATGTTTACTATGTAGGTATTGATACCGGAATTTTTCCGTTATTAATATTTATGGGAGTGGGCGCGCTCACTGACTTTAGTGCCTTAATTGCAAATCCGCGTATGTTGTTATTAGGTGCTGCGGCGCAGTTTGGTATTTTTGCTACCTTATTTGGGGCTATTTTACTTAACTTTATTCCAGGGTTTGAGTTTAGTTTACAAGATGCGTCAGCAATTGCCATTATTGGTGGCGCTGATGGGCCAACCGCTATCTTTTTAGCGTCAAAGCTGGCACCTGATTTATTAGGTGCTATAGCAGTGGCTGCGTACTCGTACATGGCGTTGGTTCCTATTATTCAGCCGCCTATCATGCGTGCGTTTACAACGCCTGAAGAACGTAAAATTCAAATGCCAGAACTGCGTAAAGTATCAAAAAAGGAAAAAATTATTTTTCCGCTGATGGTACTCACTTTAACTGCGCTCTTTTTACCAGCCGCCATTCCACTGGTTGGTATGTTTTGTTTGGGTAACTTAATGCGTGAGTCGGGTGTGGTCGATAGGCTAAGTAACAGTGCTCAAAACGAAATTATTAATATAACCACCATATTTCTAGGACTAGCGGTAGGCTCTAAGCTTGCTGCCGAGCAGTTCTTAACAGTGGAAACCATTGGTATTTTAGTGCTGGGCGCAATGGCGTTTGCTATTGGTACGGCCTCAGGTGTATTTATGGCAAAAGGCTTAAATAAAATTTCAAAAACCCCAATTAATCCATTAATTGGTGCAGCGGGTGTATCGGCTGTTCCTATGGCGGCTCGTGTAGTTAATAAAGTCGGTCTTGAAAATAACCCGCATAACTTTTTACTGATGCATGCCATGGGGCCTAATGTAGCTGGCGTACTGGGAAGTGCTGTTGCTGCAGGTATTTTATTAGCACTTGTTGGCTAGTAATATTTAATCCAACCATTAGCGCAGTTTACTGCGCTTTTTTTTGCCTAAAATTTAATGTTTTAGATTAAGCGGTTTCTTGTATAGGGTTTTTTGTTTAAAGTAATCACTCTTCATTTTTTAAAAGGGCTGTCAAATGTTACACACTCCGCTGGCAAAATATTTACCCAAGGTTAGTAAGCTTGTATTTGGTTGTATGGGTTTAGGAGGTGCTTGGAATAAAGACGCCATCAACAGTGGGCACTTAAAGCAAGCTCATTCATGCATAGACGCAGCATTTGAAAGCGGGATTAACTTTTTTGATCACGCTGATATTTATACCTTAGGCAAAGCTGAGCACGTTTTTGGTAAAGCGTTGGCTGAGCGTCCTGAGCTCAGAGAACAAATGTATATTCAGTCTAAGTGTGGTATTCGCTTTGCTGATGAGAAAAACCCGCAGCGTTATGATTTTTCTGCTGATTGGATTGAGCGTTCTGTTGAGGGCTCACTTAAACGATTAAATACCGACTACTTAGATGTGCTTATGTTGCATCGCCCCGATCCATTAATGGAGGTGGAGGAAGTTGCGCAAATATTTAGCTGTTTAAAAGAAAGTGGCAAAGTGCGTCATTTTGCAGTTTCTAATATGTCTCAACATCAAATAAGGTTTTTGCAGCGCGCTTTAGATATGCCAATTGTGGCAAATCAAATAGAGGCCAGTTTACAAAAACATCAGTGGGTTGATGAGGGCATTTATGTAGGTAATGCCGATGGTAAAGATATTAACTTTACCCCAGGGTGTGTTGAGTATTGTCGTGAGCATGACATTCAAATTCAGAGTTGGGGCAGTTTGTGCCAAGGTTTATACTCAGGCGGTGACCTATCAAAAGCGTCACAAGCGGATGTAAACACGAGTATTTTAGTTAGTAAGCTTGCCGTTTTATATGGCACAAGTGCAGAAGCTATTGTATTGGCATGGCTACTTCGCCATCCTGCATCGATTCAGCCAATTATAGGCACAACTAATGTAGATCGTATTAAGGCATCGAGTGATGCAATTAATATTAACTTAAGTCGAGAGCATTGGTATGAGTTATATATTAGCGCGAAAGGCTGCGCTTTGCCGTAAGTTAATACCCGTTTCAATATTATTTAAACGAATTGGTATAATACAAAGGTGTTGATATGAATATATTTGTCATTTTAATTAGCTTAGTGATTGCTTTGGTGATCATTATTCCTTTGCTAGAAAAGTACCAAAGTAAAATGGGGCTAGAGGGTGCTACCAAATACAGCAAGTATATTTGGCCATTAGTCATGATATCTTTGGTTGTGCAGCTAATTTATGTACTTGTAAATTAAGATTGAAACTTAAATATCACACACAAAAAAGCCTTTGCGGGTAACCCCAACAAAGGCTTTTTTATTTAATCAGTGAAGTGGTTATCTAAGTGCTAGTTGTAGCTCACGATTACGCTCTAGTTGCGCGATAAAGTTATCAGCAATAGGCTTAAATTTAGCAAGCTCTGAACGAGGTAATGGTTCAGACTTAGGTAGTTTTACGGTTTTAGGGTTACGGTGAACGCCGTTAACCAAAAACTCATAATGTAAATGCGCACCGGTTACACGACCAGTTGAGCCAACAGTACCTATTTTTTCTCCCTGTTTTACCTTTTGCCCTGTTCTGACTAAGCGCTTGTTAAGGTGTAAGTACTTAGTAACATATTGAGTACCATGGCTAATAAATACGTAATTACCATTATATTTGCTATAGCCTGCTTTAATTACTTTACCATTACCCGATGATACAACTGGCGTGCCTGTGCGTGCAGCGTAATCAATGCCGCGATGTGCTTTCACTTGTCCTGTAACAGGGTGTAGGCGGCGAGGGTTAAAGCTTGAACTAATATATTTGAAATTAACAGGCGCACGCAAAAAGGCTTTTTTCATACTACGGCCTTCAGGGGTGTAAAAGTTACCGTCTGTGTGACGAATAGCGGTGTAACGCTCACCTTGGTTTATAAATTCAGCGGCAATAATTTTACCGGTGCCAATAAACTCACCGTCAACAAAATGAGACTCATAAATTAAGCCAAATTCATCACCCTTGCGAATGTCGTTAGCAAAATCGACGTCCCAACCAAATATATCGGCAAAGTTCATGATTTGGCGTTCACTTAAACCTGCTGCAATTGCAGAGGTCCAAAAGCTACTTGAAATTTCCCCACCGGCTGTTTTGCTCAGTGTTTCTATTTCTTTGCTGTCAATTGAGGTGTCGTATTGGCCTTCGTCATTAAGTGTGACGAATAGCGTATCCGTTTTAGAAATAACGTAGCGTAATTGAGCTAATGAACCGTCTTCGGCGGTAGCAAAGCTTAACGTTTCACCTGGGTGAATTTTAGTTAGCTTACGTGTTTCAGCGTTGGTGTTTACAAGTTTATGCAGCGTTTGCGCAGAAAAACCAGCGCGCTTAAAAATAATCGCTAAGTTGTCACCATTTTTAACTTGGTGATCGACAAAATCATATTCTGGAAGTTTTTGTGCTGCCTGCTCTGAATTAAGGTCAGTGAGTTTTTCGTTCTCACCTACTTTAATTTGTAATTCATAGCGCTTACCAATTTCTAGTGTGTTTTCACTATTGTCTTTGGATGCAGTGGCTTTTTCAGAAGGAAGAAAGGCTAAGGCAACAATAGCAGAAACCAAACCTAGAATAAGCATTTTGTGTTTTTTGGGGAGCGTGTTAACCACGTGAACCATAACGTGCCTTTTTCTGCTGTCAAGATAATAAATAGGTTATATTGCAGGATATAACGAATAATCTGTGAATACTAGTATTTTGTAGATTTAAACTCGAGTTAAATTAGGCTAAAATCATAGGGTATTCAGGCTGTTTGTGTTTAAAGTTGAACTGTTACACTATTTTATATTCTTGGATACTTTGCTTTTTCATCATAATGTTAAATTAGCTTATAAAACGGTTTAATTACGAAAAGTGATTAATTTGTAAACTGTTTTTAGTTTGTGATAAACACTTTTGGCGTATTATTAATCGCTCGTTTATATCCCCTTTTAGAACGTACACCCTGCATTTTAGTTGGTGCTGCGATTAGTTAAAAAAGTTGTTCTAATTAGGTGGAAATTTGTTATGTTAGCTAAATAGTTTTATTTGCTTTGTGATAACGCGCTAGCAATAAACCGTGAGCATATTACACCCCTTCGTTGTCAGAATTTTTTGGAGTAACACACAGTGGATTTACAAACCGCTCTAGCAGAGATAAAACGCGGTGCAGAAGAGATATTAATTGAAGATGAGTTGGTTGAAAAATTAAAGTCGGGGAAAAAGCTAAAAATTAAAGCTGGTTTTGATCCTACGGCTCCAGATTTACACCTAGGTCACACTGTACTCATTAATAAAATGAAAACCTTTCAAGATTTAGGTCATGAGGTTATTTTTTTAATTGGTGATTTTACCGGTATGATTGGTGATCCAACGGGCAAAAATGTGACCCGTAAACCACTTACACGTGATGACGTGCTTGCCAACGCCGAAACCTATAAAGAGCAGGTGTTCAAAATTTTAGACCCGGCTAAAACAACCGTCGCTTTTAACTCTACATGGATGGAGAAATTAGGCGCTGCGGGGATGATAAAATTAGCCGCGCGTCAAACTGTGGCGCGTATGCTTGAGCGTGATGATTTTAAAAAGCGCTATGCTGGCGGTCAATCGATTGCGATTCATGAGTTTTTGTATCCACTGGTGCAAGGCTGGGATTCAGTCGCATTAGAGTCAGATGTTGAGCTAGGGGGCACCGATCAGCGTTTTAACCTATTAATGGGTCGTGAGCTGCAAAAAGATGAAGGTCAAAAACCACAAACAGTATTAATGATGCCTTTACTTGAGGGAACTGACGGCGTTCAGAAAATGTCGAAGTCACTCGGTAATTATATTGGTATTACTGATACGCCTTCAGATATGTTCGGTAAAATCATGTCAATTAGCGACGTACTCATGTGGCGTTACTACGATTTGCTAAGTAGCCTTTCTATTGAGCAAATTGCAGCGCAAAAACAGCGTGTAGAGCAGGGTACTAACCCGCGCGATATTAAAATTGAATTAGCTAAAGAGCTAATTGCGCGTTTTCACAGTGAAGCTGATGCGCAAGCTGCTCATGATGATTTCATTCAGCGTTTTCAGAAAAAAGCCTTGCCAGATGAAATCCCTGAGCTGACAGTTAATATTAATGAAGAGTCAATTTTAATCGCTAACTTACTTAAAGAAGCGGGCTTAGTGGCGAGTACCTCAGAGGCCATGAGGATGATCAAACAAGGTGCTGTAAAGCTTAACGGCGAAGACAAAATTACAGATACCAAATTGGAAATTGCAAAAGGCACAACGGCAATTTACCAAGTAGGTAAACGCAAATTTGCAAATATCACCGTAGCTTAAAACTTCGGACATTATAAAAACCAGCTACGGCTTAATGCCAGTCAGTTAAGAACTGACTGGCATTTTCTTTTATAGGGGTACTTATTCGGCTTCTTTCTTATCACC
>NZ_JASDDA010000077.1:0-7682 GCF_030407645.1 Pseudoalteromonas sp. APC 3495
TAGCTGATAGCTGATAGCTGATAGCTGATAGCTGATAGCTGATAGCTGATAGCTGATAGCTGATAGCTGATAGCTGAACTTATGAGATTTAAATGGAAAACAACTCAAACAACCTAAATCAAGCAAATACACCAGTGCAAAACAACATTGCCGATGACGAAATAGACCTACGCGAACTATTTACCGCTATTTGGCAAGGGAAATGGATAATAGTAATTATTACAGCCTTGTTTGCTTCTGCGTCAGTCTACTATGCAGTTAATCTGCCTAATATTTATAAATCTGAGGCGCTACTGGCACCCGCAGAGCAAGACAAAGCGGGGGGGCTGGCAGGGCAGCTAGGCGGCCTAGCAAGTTTAGCAGGGGTTAATTTAGGTGCAGGTGGCGGTGTTGATAAAACGCAAATGGCACTTGAAATACTTAAATCTCGTAAGTTTATCACCGAGTTCATATCAAATCATCATATTTTACCCGACTTAATGGCAGTGAAATCTTGGAACAGAAATACCAATATTTTAGATTATGATTCAGAGGTTTATGATTCAGAGAGTCAAACTTGGTTGCGTGAGGTTAAGGCACCTCTAAATGCAGAGCCATCAATGCAAGAGGCTTATAACAATTTTTCAAATATTATGAAAATTAATGTCTCTCAAGAGACTTCATTGGTTACTATCTCTATTGAGCATTTGTCTCCGTTAATAGCTAAAAATTGGGTTGATTGGCTTGTTAGAGATATTAATTTAGAGATGAAATCGCGTGACATTGAAGAGTCTAAAAGAAGTACTGTATTTTTAACAGAACAAATTGAACAAACAAAAGTTGCTGACATAAGAGCTGTTTTATACGGCTTAATTGAGGAGCAAACAAAAACACAGATGTTTGCTAGTGCTCGTGATGAGTACGTATTTAAAACTATTGATCCTGCAATTGTTGCAGAACAAAAATCAAAACCGAAGCGAGCTTTAATATGTATTTTTGGTTTCTTATTAGGAGGGGCTTTTGGTGTTATGTATGTATTATTGCGCTATTTCCACAAAAAAGATTAAAGTGAAAATTTCAAAGTATATTAAATAAAAGCTTTCAAAGTTTAAGAGAAATTAAAATGTATATTTCATCAGAAAAAATTAAAATAGGCGTAATTGGTTTAGGTTATGTAGGCCTGCCTCTTGCCGTAGAGTTTGGTAAAAAATATCCAGTTTTGGGTTTTGATATAAACCAAAAACGAGTAGATGAGCTAAGCGCAGGGCATGATGCGACGTTAGAAGTTAGCGATGAAGAGCTTAAAGATATCAAACAATTAACTTTTTCTTGTGATAAGCAGGAATTGGCTAGTTGTAATGTTTATATTGTAACAGTTCCTACCCCTATTGATGAAAGTAATGCGCCTGATTTAACACCACTTCGCAAAGCATCTGAATTATTAGGTGAGTTTGTTCAAAAAGGGGATGTTGTTATATATGAATCAACTGTATATCCAGGTGCAACCGAAGAGGTATGTTTACCTATTATCGAAAAAGTATCAGGTTTAGTATTTAACAAAGACTTTTTTGCTGGTTACTCACCTGAGCGAATTAACCCTGGCGACAAGGTGAATACGCTAACTAAAATTATGAAAATCACATCGGGTTCTACGCCTGAGATTGGTGAGTTTGTAAATGAGTTATACGGCTCAATTATAACTGCAGGGACGCATTTAGCTGGTTCTATAAAAGTAGCCGAAGCGGCAAAAGTAATTGAAAATACACAACGAGACTTAAATATTGCCATAATTAATGAGTTTGCAAAGATCTTTAATCGCTTAGGTATTGATACAGAAGAAGTCCTCAATGCAGCAGGCACAAAGTGGAACTTTTTAAAGTTTAAACCTGGCTTAGTAGGTGGGCACTGTATTAGCGTTGATCCGTATTATTTAACCCACAAAGCGCAGGAAGTAGGCTACCGACCTGAAGT
The DNA here is from genome assembly GCF_030407645.1 of Pseudoalteromonas sp. APC 3495. Taxonomy (NCBI): domain Bacteria; kingdom Pseudomonadati; phylum Pseudomonadota; class Gammaproteobacteria; order Alteromonadales; family Pseudoalteromonadaceae; genus Pseudoalteromonas; species Pseudoalteromonas sp. APC 3495. The sequence goes on from NZ_JASDDA010000077.1 coordinate 1,951, forward strand.
TATTTTAGCAGGACGCAGAATAAATGACGGTATGGGTGAATATGTTGCAACGCAATTAGTTAAAAAGCTATCAAGCCAAAAAATTCATGTTGATGAAGCAAAAGTATTAGTCCTTGGTTTTACTTTTAAAGGTGATTGTCCCGATGTCCGTAATACTAAAATTATTGACATAGTAAATGAGTTAAAAGACTTTAACATGTCGGTTGATGTTTATGATGACTGGGCGAACCCTGCGGAAGTAGAGCATGAATATGGTCTGTCATTAGTAAGTGAATTAAAAGAAAATCACTACGATGGCATTGTATTAGCTGTAGATCACAGTGAATTTAAAGAAATGGGTAGCGATTCTATTCGTAAATTCGGCAAACAAAAGCATGTTTTATATGATGTAAAGCATGTGTTTGGCACTAAAGATTCAGATATCCGCTTATAATAAAGGACTTAAAATGAAAAATTTTGCATTAATTGGTGCGTCAGGTTATATAGCACCACGTCACTTAAAAGCAATTAAAGAAACAGGCCATAACCTTTTAGTGGCCATGGATATTAATGATTCTGTAGGTATTATGGATAGCCATTTTCCTGATGCCGAATTCTTTACTGAGTTTGAAGACTTTACTGCATATGTTGAAGACTGTGCAATGAAGGGTCAAAAGCTCGATTACATTGCCATTTGTAGCCCTAATTATTTACATGCTCCGCATATGAAGTACGCATTAAAAAATGGCATTGATGTAATTTGTGAAAAACCATTAGTACTCCATTCAGAAGACATGGATATTCTTAAAGATTACGAAATCAAATACGGGGCAAATGTTAATTCAATATTACAATTAAGATTACACCCATCAATTATCGCTTTAAAAGAAAAAGTAGCGGCAGCGCCAGCAGATAAAGTTTTTGATGTAGATTTAACTTATATGACATCGCGCGGTAAGTGGTACATGAAATCTTGGAAAGGGTTTGACCACAAATCAGGTGGTGTTGCTACCAACATTGGCGTGCATTTCTACGATATGTTGCATTTTATTTTTGGTGACCTTAAACATAACGAAGTTCATTTTAGAGATGAAAAAACGTCTAGTGGCTACCTTGAATACGAGCGAGCTCGTGTGAAATGGTTTTTGTCAATTGATGCAAATAACTTACCTGAAAATGCGATTAAAGGTGAAAAACTTACTTACCGTAGTATTACTATTAATGACGGTAATGACACTGAAGAACTTGAGTTTTCTGGCGGCTTTACCGACTTACATACTCAAAGTTACCAAAATATATTAGCAGGCAACGGTTTTGGTATTGATGAGAATCGTGTTGCTATTGAAACAGTTGAAAAAATTCGTGAAATGCCAACTGTTGAGGCCGGAAACAAAGCTCACCCGTCACTGTCGAAGGTATTATAGTTATGGATTATCATGTGCATGAAAGCGCTATTGTTGATGATGGGGCTAAAATAGGCAATAACACGCGTGTATGGCATTTTGTGCACGTGTGTAGTGGTGCGCAAATAGGTGAAGGTTGTTCGCTGGGGCAAAACGTATTCGTAGGCAATAAGGTTACTATTGGCAATAATGTAAAAGTACAAAATAATGTATCTGTTTACGATAATGTGCATATTGAAGATGATGTTTTTTGCGGCCCTAGCATGGTTTTTACCAATGTGTATAACCCGCGTTCGTTTATTGAACGAAAAACCGAATATCGCGATACATTAGTAAAAAAAGGCGCAACGCTCGGCGCTAATTGTACAATTGTATGTGGTGTAACTATTGGTGAGTATTCACTCGTTGGTGCTGGTGCAGTAATAAATAAAGATGTACCCGCATTTGCGTTAATGGTGGGTGTTCCTGCAAAGCAGATTGGTTGGATCAGTAAATATGGTGAGCAGCTTAAACTACCCATTAGCGGAACAGGTACTGAAAAGTGTGAGCATACAGGCGATACTTACCAACTATTGGGTTCAACACTGACTTTAATTAACGAGTAATCATTAAATGCAATTTATAGACTTAGCAGCGCAGTACAATCACTTAAAAACAAAAATAGATAAACGAATTCAAGATGTATTAGACCATGGTAAATATATTATGGGGCCTGAGGTGCAAGAGCTTGAAGAAAAGTTAGCTGAGTACGTAGGCGTAAAGCATGCCATAACATGTGCAAATGGTACAGATGCTCTTACACTTGCCATGATGGTGCTAAACATTGAAAAGGGCGACGCTGTATTTTGCCCGACGTTTACGTTTTTTGCGACTGCAGAAGTTATTGCTTATGAAGGCGCAACACCTGTGTTTGTTGATTCAGACGAGGCTACTTTTAATATTTGCCCTATCGATCTTGAAAAGCGTATTCAAGCAACAATTGCTGAAGGTAAACTAATTCCAAAAGCAATTATTGCGGTTGATTTATTTGGTTTACCTGCCAATTATCCTGAAATACAAAAAATAGCAGACAAATATAATTTAAAACTCGTTGAAGATGCTGCGCAAGGTTTTGGTGGCAGTATTAATGATAAAAAAGCAGGTAGTTTTGGTGATATAGCAACAACCAGTTTTTTCCCGGCTAAACCTCTTGGCTGTTATGGTGATGGCGGTGCTATATTTACCAATAATGACGAATATGCAGAGTTAATTAAATCTTATCGTGTGCACGGCAAAGGTAGTGATAAATACGACAATGTTCGCATTGGCATGAATTCTCGGTTAGATACTATTCAGGCTGCAATATTACTTGAGAAGTTAGCAGAGTTCCCAACTGAACTTATTAATCGCAATAAAGCTGCCGACAATTACGAAAAAACACTCGCAGGTAAATATAAAACACCCCAAGTACCAAAAGGTTATATTAGCTCTTGGGCACAATACACATTGGTATCAACAAACCGTGATGCAGATATGGCAGCCTATAAAGCGCAAGGCATACCAACTATGATTTATTACGGAACTTGTATGCATCAGCAAACTGCTTTTAAGCAATTAAGTTACCCAGATGAAGCGTTTCCTGTTGCATCAAAATTAGCAGATAGTGTTTTTAGTTTACCCATGCATCCGTATATTTAATGTTTAAAAGTAAGTATGTAAGAAATATTCTTACTTTGATTAGTAGTGCCCTTTTCGCCCAGATTTTGGCACTATTACTTACACCAATATTAACTCGGCTTTATTCTCCAGAGGAGTTTGGTGTATTTACTGCATTTATTAGTTACTCAGGGACACTTGCAGCTTTTATATTTTTAAGCTTAGAGCTTGCTATTGTAAAAAGTAAGAGCGCCAGAGAATTATCAAGTGTATTAGGTTTAATGCTTGTAATTTCAATCTTTTTGCTCTCAATACTATTCATCACAATTTATTCAGAAAGCAATTTTTATACACTTATTGGTTTTGATAAATTGTTTGATATTAAAGTACTCGTTCTTTTAGGGGTGTTATTTTCAGCAACTAACTTAGTATTAAACCAATTTATTACGAGAAAAGAAAAGTTTTCAGTTTACGCAACGTCTCAGGTATCTTTTGTGGCTTTGAGATTTGCTTTTAGTTATCTATTCTTCTATTTAGGTTATACCCGATATGGGTTAGTTTTTGGCTTCATTCTTGCTACAATATTGATAATTATTTATTTGGCTTATAGGGCTGAGATACATAAAGAAAGATTATCATTAAAAATGAGGTCTACCTTAGTTGCTTTTAGAAAACATAGCGATTTAATTTTTTTTAATACTCCCGCAAGTTTAATCAATACTATTTTAATTAGTTTTCCCGTTTTTTTCATATTTAAGCTATATGGACTTGAGGCTGCTGGTTTTTTTGGGTTGGCCTTTAGAATGGTACAATTACCTATTACATTAGTAAATAAAGCTATGGGTCAAGTTATGTATAAAAGGTTTATTGATTTGAGAGGTAAACCTAAAGATATTCGAGCTTTTGTTTTTAAAAACATATTAGTTTTAAGTTCTTCTTTTCCTTGTTTTATCGCTGTCTATATTTTTGGAAAGGATATATTTTCTTTCGTATTTGGTAATAGTTGGGGGAGAGCAGGCGACATGGCATCTTTGATGTCGCCATATATATTTTTTAGTTTTGTTATTTCACCTATTACTTATTACTTTATAGCTTATAAAAAAACTAAACAATTTTTAACCATAAGTAGCTTAGCTTTAATTGCTCTTATTTTAATGACATTTCTTATTGAGATGAAAAGTGTTGATGATTTTGTAATGAACTATTCAATATTAAATATAGGTTTTTGCGTATTAGTCTTAGTGTACGTAGTTGGAAGTGTTTCATTATCTGCGGCAAGAGAAGAAAACGTTGATAATAAAAATAGTTAAGCAGTTTAAGTAATCCTTAACGAATAAAATTATAGTATTAGCCTTCGTAATAGATGGCTGTTAATGGAGTAAAAATTGATGTGTGGCTTTTCTGCGCTTTATTCAACAACTGGATTAAAATTTAAAGATTTAGTAAAAATGAATGATGCTATTTCTCATCGGGGACCTGATGGGGAGGGTTTTTACCTTTTTGATACTAAAAATAAAGTCAGCCACATAATGAACAATTCGACTGTAGTTGATGATAATTATGACGTTTTAAACGAAAAATTCAATGCGTTAATTGGTCATCGTCGTCTTGCGATAGTTGATTTATCTGAGTCTGGATTTCAGCCTATGGTAAGTGATGATAAGCGCTACGTGATTGCTTTTAATGGCGAAATTTACAATCATCATGAACTAAAAGAAGAGTTGTTAAAAGTAGGTCATACATTTAACTCTAACTGTGATACCGAGGTTTTATTAAAAGCATATATTGAGTGGGGGGAATCCTGCCTCGAAAAATTCAATGGTATGTTTGCGTTCCAAATTCTAGATACCGAACTTAGCTGTGTGTTTGGCGCTAGAGATCGCTTTGGTGTAAAGCCATTATATTACTGGAAAACAGCCAATTCACTCGCATTGGCATCGGAGATCAAACAGTTTACAACTCTACCGCATTGGCAATCAAAAATGAATACGTTTAGAGTTTATGACTTTTTACAATACGGGCAAACAGATCATACATCGCAGACTTTATTCGCAGGAGTGCACCAAGTTCCTCCTGGACATAAATTCAAAATTGATTTGAATAAAGCCAATGATCTGGTTATATCTAAATGGTATTTTAGACCGCAAGCAAGAGTAAAAGATAAATTAAAAGAGGCAACAACTAAGTTTCATAAGTTATTTAAAGATTCCGTTCGCTTGCGCCTACAAGCTGATGTGCCGTTGGGGACAGGACTTTCAGGTGGTATGGATTCATCTTCTATAGCTTGTGAAATTAATGCAGTGTTAAAAGGGCAAGGAAAAGACGATTTGCAAAAAACATTTTCTGCCTACACTGAAGTAAAAAAATATGATGAACGAAATTATATAAATGATGTTCTAGAAACGATTACTGCTGAACCTCACTTTGTTGAGCTGATATGTCCTGATAAAAGATCGATATTAGAGGAAGTTGTTTGGCATCAAGATGAGCCATTTGGAACTACGAGTATATTTGCAGAGTGGTCTGTTTTTAAGTTAGCTAAAAGTAACAATGTCAAAGTTACGTTAGATGGACATGGCGCTGATGAAACTTTAGCAGGCTATCACAGGTTTTTCTTTGTCTACCTGATCGAGTTATTAAAATCTGGCAAGATATTTAGCTTTTTCAAAGAAGTGAAAGCTTTGAAAAAACTTCATAACTATAATGGTTTAAGAG
>NZ_JASDDA010000078.1:0-6827 GCF_030407645.1 Pseudoalteromonas sp. APC 3495
ATAGCTGTTTATAAAAACAGTATTTTATTTAGCCTAACAAAAACACCTGTTATACTGCTCTCATTATTGATTAAAAAGGCGTAACGATGGACGTTTCAGAATTACTCGATGGCTTAAATGATAAACAACGCGATGCCGTTGCAGCGCCATTACAAAACATGCTGGTATTAGCAGGAGCAGGTTCAGGTAAAACTCGAGTATTGGTTCATCGTATTGCCTGGTTAATGCAAGTAGAGCAAGCCTCTGCCTATAGTATTTTTGCGGTAACCTTTACTAATAAAGCCGCTAAAGAAATGCGCTCACGGGTTGAAGAAACATTAAAAGCCCCTGTAGGCGGCATGTGGATTGGTACTTTCCATGGTTTATCGCACCGAATTTTGCGTGCACATCACCGTGAAGCAAACTTACCAGAAGCCTTTCAAATTTTAGACTCTGACGATCAGCTTCGTATGATCAAGCGCTTATTAAAATCGATGAATATTGATGATAAAAAATGGCCGGCAAAGCAGTTTGGTTGGTACATAAGCGCTAAAAAAGATGAAGCTCTGCGCCCTAAAGATATTCAGGCATACGATATTAACGAGCAAATGATGCTGCGCGTTTATGCCGCCTATCAAGAAGCTTGTGATAGAGCGGGCCTAGTTGATTTTGCAGAAATATTACTACGTAGCTATGAGGTTCTTAAAAATAACCCAACCTTGCTGCGTCATTATCAGCAGCGCTTTGCGCACATGCTTGTAGACGAGTTTCAAGATACCAATACTATTCAGTATGCGTGGTTAAAACTACTTGCGGGCGATACCAGCAGCATCATGATTGTAGGCGATGATGACCAAAGTATTTATGGTTGGCGCGGCGCAAAAATAGAAAACATTAAACGCTTTTTAACCGATTTTGATGCAGAGACGATTCGCCTTGAGCAAAACTATCGCTCGACTGCCACTATTCTTAAAGCCTCAAACGCGTTAATTCAAAATAACTCCGAGCGAATGGGTAAAAGTTTATGGACCGATGGTAATGACGGTGAACCTATTTCTATTTATGCTGCTTTTAATGAGCTAGATGAAGCGCGCTTTGTGAGTAGCAAATTACGTAGCTGGCTTAATGCGGGTAATGCACTTCAAGATGCGGCTATTTTATATCGTAGTAATGCGCAATCGCGGGTACTTGAAGAAGCAATGCTACAAGAAGGTTTAAAATACCGAATTTATGGCGGTATGCGATTCTTCGAACGCCAAGAAATTAAAGATGCTCTTTCATACTTACGCTTAGTGGGTAACCGCCAAGATGATGCCGCATTTGAGCGTGTAATTAATACGCCCGCCCGCGGCATTGGCGACAAAACACTAAGCCATATTCGTGACTGCGCTCGCGCTGAGTCTTTGCCGCTTTGGTATGCTGCTAAAGCCATTGTAGAACAACAGCATTTATCGGGTCGTGCATCAGGAGCAGTTGCCAAGTTTGTCGAACTTATTGAGCATATTGAAGATAAAATTAGTGACTTAACGCTGCATGAGCAAGCTAAATACGCGATTCAAACCTCAGGGTTAATGGCTATGTATCAGGCTGAAAAAGGCGAAAAAGGCCGCGCTCGAGTAGAGAACTTAGAAGAATTAATTAGTGCCTGCGATCAGTATGAACTCCCTGAAGAGGAAGAGTTTAGCTCGCCACTACAAGGCTTTTTAGCCTATACCTCACTTGAGTCGGGCGAAGGCCAAGCCGATGAGCATGAAGATGCGGTACAAATGATGACGCTTCACTCAGCTAAAGGTTTGGAGTTTCCTTTAGTGTTTATGGTCGGTGTTGAAGAGGGCATGTTCCCATCACAACAAAGTAATGAAGAAACCGGCCGTTTAGAAGAAGAGCGCCGCCTTTGTTACGTGGGTATGACCCGCGCTATGGATAAGCTCTATATAAGCCATGCCGAAAGCCGCCGTTTATATGGCCAAGAGAAATATCACAGCCCATCGCGCTTTTTACGTGAAATACCCGAAGACTGCGTAGAAGAAATTCGCATTAAAACACAAGTATCTCGTCCGCCTGCAGCCGGTCGCTTTAGCGCATCGGTTAGCCATGCTGCATTTGAAGAAAGCGGATTTAACTTAGGTCAACGCGTGCTGCATGCAAAGTTTGGCATTGGCACCGTACTCAACTACGAAGGCAGTGGCGCACAATCTCGCGTACAAGTTAACTTTGACGACTTAGGCAGTAAGTGGTTAGTAACAGCTTATGCAAGATTACAAGCCGTTTAACCACGTTGTAGAGCGTGCACAGCAACAACTTGCGTATGCGAAACATCGCCAGTTACTGCTGCTTACAGGCGATAAAAATTGGTGTTATGAGCAATGTACTCAGCTGCTTGCTCATTTGCAGCACCCTTCTTTTGTACTGTCAAAAAGCACTCATTTAATTAATGCACATTGGCCAGAGCATACCCACCAAATTTTAGGGCAAGAGTGCGCCCATGCTGTTTATGACGGCTACAGTGGACTGGTGCCAGATAAACTAGCTGCGCTTAGTGGCGTTGTGCAAGCAGGTGGCTTTTTAATTGTATTACTTCCACCGCTCGAATCACTTGAACATTGGTGCGATCCTGCGCTGCCATTATTTCAATCATTTGGACAAGCGCATCAATACAGCTTTTTTAATCAACGTTTAAAGCACTTACTGAGCAGCGCCTCTTTATTACATTTTAATCAACAAGATGGCTGGGTTACTCTTGCCGACATTGATGCATCAGCAGGTACTATAGATTTTACCGAGCAACAACAATGTGTTGAATTAATAAAAAAAACCGCGCACGGACGGGCAAATAGACCATTATTGATTAATGCTGATCGGGGACGGGGTAAATCAGCGGCATTAGGGATTGCCGCAAGCGAGCTCAGCGATAAAAAAATCCTCATCAGCTCTATGCAATTTCGCGCATTGCACAGCAGCTTTAAACATTTAGCAAACGCACTTAATTTAGAGTATCAAGCAGGCAATAAATGCATTGCAAACATGCAATATATTGCACCTGATCAACTACTTAACGAACAGCCTGAGTGTGACTTGCTATTAATTGATGAAGCAGCAGCAATCCCTGTTCCAATGCTCATAAAACTACTCCACCTTTATCCTCGCGTGGTATTTTCAAGCACCATGGTTGGCTATGAAGGCAATGGTCGCGGCTATATTCTAAAGTTTACTCGCTACATTAAAACGCATTTTAAAAATATGCGCAGCATGACTCTTGAGCAGCCTATTCGCTTTGCAAAGCAGGACCCATTAGAGCTGCACATTCGCACGTTATTAGCCTTAGATGCTGAACATCACAGCGTCACCTTACACTCTACCCCTTTGCAATTTAAGCAATTACAGGCACATCAACTTGCTAGTAACGAGTCACTACTTTATCAAGTGATTGGGTTGCTAACGCTGGCACATTATCAAACCAGTGTGAATGATTTACGCCACTTACTAGACGCCGCTGGGCAACGCCTATTTGTTTGTCAACAAGGTGATAATATTCTTGGTGTGTGTTTAGTAGCGATAGAAGGTGGCTTTACTACATCGTTGAGTGATGAAGTAGTGCAAGGTAAGCGCCGCCCTCAAGGGCACTTAATGGCGCAAAGCCTTGCACAATTAAGCTTTAACCCTGAGGTATTAAAACAATACTGCGCTCGCGTGGTGCGAATTGCCATTGACCCAGAGCAGCACAATAAGCACCTAGGAACACAATTACTTCATTACTGTGAACAGCAATTACAGAACGAGTGTCATTGGTTTGGTGCCAGCTTTGGTGGCAATGCGCAATTACTCAGTTTTTGGCAAAGTAATGGCTTTGATTTAGTTAAACTCGGTTTTCAAAAAGATAAGGCAACGGGCGAGCACAGTGCATTAGTTGTTAAAAGCTTAACTAAAAGTGACCAACTAGTAGAGCAATTAGTAGCACAGTTTGAAGCCGATTTCCCTTTGCAACTACTCGATCACTATAGTCAGCTTGATTATCAACTGGTCGCGAAAATTGTCTCTCATTTTAATACTCATACTGGCAGTATCACTGAGCAATTAAGATTAAAGTCTATGTTAACAAGTGACTACCAGCTTTTTAATATAAAACCATTGCTCTGGCGACGTTTTTGGGCATTGCCGTATAGCTTGCCAACCGATGACGATAATTTCCAATATGTTTTTATTAGGCTAGTATTACAAAATTGGACACCGAAAAATATCCAAAGTCAGTTAGGTTTGAATGGCACAAAGTCATTTAATACATTATTTAAAAAGGCTGTAAATAATTGGTATGAGCGCATTTCGCATAATAGCAAACCTTAACATTGTCCTTATAGCATTAGTGCTTGGGCAAACTTTCGCGCATGCCGAGCAAACCAACGACAAAGTAATTAAGCTGGGCATGTCTACTGCACTGACTGGCCCTGCTAAAAATATTGGCCAACAGTTACATAAAGGTAGCAGCGTTTATTTTGACAAAGTTAATAACGCTGGCGGCATTAATGGCGCTAAGGTGCTCCTTTTAGTTGCTGATGATCACTATGAACCCAAACAAACCGTTAATAATACTCGTGAGTTTATTTACACAAATAAAGTTGATGCCCTGTTTGGTGCCATGGGTACCCCAACCAGCCATGCAATTATACCTTTACTAGAACAATCAAAAATTCCGTTCTTAATGCCTTTTAGCGGGACGAGCTTTCTACGTGAAAAGCCGTCAGTTAAAGCATTTAACTTAAGAGCAAGCTATAACGACGAAGCACAAGAACAAATCAAATACCTCGTTGAAGAGCATAAACATAGTAAAATAGGGCTGTTTATACAGGCTGACGAATTTGGCTTATATGTAGAATCAGGACTAAGAGAAGCGCTCGCTAAATATAACCTTACACCGGTAATAGTTGCTCGCTACAAACGCAATAGCCAAGATGTGGAGTCAGCACTTAATACCTTAAAATTAAGCGGAGTTACGGCAATCTGTTTAGTCGGCACTTATGAACCACTCTCTGAGTTTATTAATAGCGCCCAAAAGCAAGGGTTTAATCCTGAATATACTAGCGTTTCGTTTGTACCCAGCTTTGACTTATTTGATGAAGTAAACTCACCCTCACATATTATGGTAACGGAGATTGTTCCAAACCCACTAAATTGTAACGATAATTTTTGCACTGAGTTTTTAGCCGATATGCAAGCGAGCAACATTAAAAAACCGAGTCGTCTTCATTTTGAGGGTTATATTAACGCTATGGCATTTAGCAAAGCAGCGAAAAACTGTCAATTCCCCCTTCAGCAATCCTGCCTGATGAATGAGCTTAATTCTTTATTAATAACCGATATACTTATCCAAAAGTTATTCATAAATACTGAAAACAACAATAAACGTAATGTTTATCGCTCTTATTATGTGAATAAATAAATACCTTGCAAATATTGTTCTATCCTTAGTATACAAACTTAGTATGTGAGGAAGCCATGGACTTAATTAATTTTAAAGTGGGTTATAAAACCATTTCACTTAAGATTCTTGATATCTTATTAACGGAACAATTTCATAATAACCTCACGGTGCTGCCTAACGATAACAAGAGCTTCCTAGGCGTTAAAGATTATATGGGGATTCCAACCCCAGTATTTGACTTAGGAATAATTTTAAATGGCGTGTCTACAGAACACAGTAACCGAGATGCGTTAAAGCAACTTAAATCTTGGCAAAAACAACTCAATACGTGGTTTAATCAATTAGAACAAGCGTTACTAAGTTCGCAAAATTCGTTAAATACGAGTCAATGTGAGCTTGCTGACTTTGAACAATTTTATATGGAATTTAAAACCGATAACGACGAATTAAAAAGTACGATGTCACGCTTTAATGAGCCGTTTAAATCACTTTTACAAAAAGTAGAAGACGCTATTAAAGTACATAAACAAAAAAATAGTAAACAAGTCCTCATACAGCTTGAAATTGTAAAGCGCCATGAGCTGATTCAATTAGAGCGCTTATTTGAATCAGCCAAAGAGCAAATAACCTTAGACTATAAACCGATTATTGTTTTTACAACAAAAGATGGAATGACCCCGCATGTTGGCTTATTAGTTGATAAAGTCGAAGATAATATTGAATATAGACAAGAAGATATAAAACCTCTCGATAAGTTGACTGAAATAGGCTTTGATATTGATCCACAAACAAGAAATATGATGCATGGATTAATTAAGCTAGCCGATAAACACAGCGTACTTATTGATCCAAGCGCTATATTTAAACCCAAAGAGCTTCAAACCTCTAGCAACGCACAAGAGCAAGAGACTGAAGCCTATGGACTGTTCTAAGCTAATTATTTGTATAAACAATACTAACGAACAACAGTGCAGTTAGTGTGTTTTTGGCTCTGAATATTTTTCTTTAACCTAATGCCTTTCACCTCGAACCTGCATTTTCACTTTCCTGCAGACGTAAAAAAGCCCGACTATTTCTAGTCGGGCTTTCTCTTATTTGGAGCCTGGTGATGTCGTAGTGCCCACAGCGCTAGAGAGCCACATAGCAAATGGGATAATATTATTGTGTCGGGGCGACCTTGTGCAGGGCTTGCCTTCGCGCTGTTTTGTTTGATGTATAGGAATACGAATGCCGTGGAGTACAGGATGTGCAAGAGCGGCCACTACTGAGTTCGGTGCGAGGTCTTGGCTTTGAGTCTTTATACTTTCCTGCAGACAACAAAAAACCCGTTACATCGCTGTAACGGGTTTCTCTTGTTTGGAGCCTGGTAATGTCCTACTTTCACATAGCAAATGCTACACTATCATCGGCGCTGTTTCGTTTCACTGCTGAG
>NZ_JASDDA010000079.1:0-6324 GCF_030407645.1 Pseudoalteromonas sp. APC 3495
ATATAAATAATTTTTAACGCAGGTAGCGGATTATTTAATACGCTAGAATAATCATGTTTTTAATAAAATTGGTATTAACTAAACATTTCTTTTACGTCTTCAACCATATGCAAATACTCTTCACTCTCTAACATTTCTAATGAAGGAAATATGCCTTTATCAATATACGTTTGCAGCGCTGCTGACTTATCAGATACTTGTAAGGTTCCCTCAAGGATTGCACCAACACGAATGAAGTCGATATAACTCACCTCAGCAGTACGATGATTCACATCTGCCCAGTGCTGCGCGACCTCAACAAACACATCAGGAAATTCCCACGCTTTCATGATTGAACCACCAATTTTACCACTTAAACGTTGAATCGCATGGGCTAAAAAGCTGGGGCTTGCAAACACTTCAGGGTGACGCTCTGCTTCAGTTAAAATGGGTAACACCCCAATATTATAAACTAATGAAGCTAATGTAATGGCATCGCGATTTAGCGATGTATGGGTATTTCTTTTTAAGTAAAACTCCATTAATGAAATAGAGTGCGAGGCCACATGCAGCGTTTTATGCCACGCCTTTCCCATGTAGCCTTTTATTAACTCGTTGTTAGATACAAATAACTGCTCCATCGCCATGGCTGTGGCAATATTTTTTATTTGCCTAAGCCCAATACGTGTAACGGCTTGGTGCAAGTTAGACACCTTTACAGCTCGGCCCATAATTGCACTATTTGCGACTTTGATCATCCGCGCCGACAATGCAGGATCATGTGCTATCACATCTGACATTTGCATCAAATTAACATCGGGGTTATCTGCGGCTTGGCGAACCTTAATCGCTACCTCAGGTAACGTAGGCAACACCAGTGTGTCGTTGTTAATTCTGTCAACTAAAATAGTGAGTAAGGCATTTTCTGTAGACATAAAATATCCCTTTGCTTAATGACCTACACTTTACAGCAAGTCTTATATTATTAATTATTTCAAAGCTTAGTAGTATTAAACATATACCTAAAATAGAAAGAATTGTAGATAATTATTGATTATTTACCAGCGGCCCCTCATTAGTGCACTCTAACGTCTAATACTTGCTATTTGCTAGTATGTTTTGCTTTAATGCAAGCATGCTAAGGCACACTAATACTCATTCAGTACCTTAACTTACAGTATACAAGTTATAAAATAGACTTTTTAAAGGCAATATAATGATCTTAAATAAAATTAGCCAAGCAATACTGCTCTCTGGCATCGTTTTTCTTAGTGCCTGTTCTGAGCAAGCACCGTCTTCAAACAATACGCCGCAAAGCTCAGCGCCAACGGCTTCTCAAGCGCCTTCAGGGCCAACACTCGTTAATATTGACCGTCAACGCTTAGACATATACACAGACTTTAGCTTACAAAGCGATTTGTCACACTTATCTGAGAACCAAAAAGCCATGGTTGCCAAGCTTATTGATGCTTCAAAAATTATGGACGATTTATTTTGGAAACAAGCATTTGGTGAAGATAAACAAAGCTTTTTAGCACAATTAGATGATGAAAAAGTACGTCAGTTTGCTGATATTAACTACGGCCCATGGGATCGCTTAAATGGCGATGAAGTATTTTTATCTGGCTATAAAGAAAAGCCGCTTGGGGCAGGTTTTTATCCGGCCGACATCACCAAAGAAGAGCTTAATAACGCTGATGTAAAAGATAAAACAGGGCTTTACTCACTTATTAAACGCGATGAACTAGGTAATTTATACAGCACGCCTTATTCAGAAGAATATGCCGTAGAACTTGCCCAAGCAGCTAAGTTACTTAGAGACGCTAGCAAATTAGCTGACGACAAAGAATTTGCCAACTACCTAAACTTACGAGCTGACGCAATACAAAGCGATGATTTCCAAGCCTCTGACTTTGCTTGGATGGATATGAAAAATAATCCTATCGATGTTGTTATTGGCCCAATTGAAAACTACGAAGACCAATTATTTGGTTACCGTGCTGCCTATGAATCGTATGTACTAATTAAAGATTTAAAATGGAGCGAACGCCTGGCTAAATTTGCTGCCTTTTTACCTGAGCTGCAAAAAGGCTTACCTGTTGATAGCAAGTACAAGCAAGAAGTACCTGGTTCAGATGCTGACTTAAATGCCTACGATGTTGTTTATTATGCTGGGCACTCAAATGCCGGCAGTAAAACCATTGCAATTAACTTACCCAATGATGAGCAAGTGCAGCTAGAAAAAGGCACACGTCGCTTACAGCTTAAAAATGCAATGCGAGCGAAGTTTGATAAAATTTTAGTCCCTATCGCAGAGCAGTTAATTGTACCTGAGCAACGCAAACACATTACCTTTGATGCATTTTTTGCTAACACTATGTTCCATGAAGTAGCTCACGGTTTAGGTATTAAAAATACTATTACCGGCAAAGGTACCGTTCGCCAATCTCTACAAGAGCATGCTAGCGCCTTGGAAGAAGGTAAAGCCGATATTCTTGGTTTATACATGGTTGAACAGTTACTTAAAAAAGGGGAAATCACCGAAGGTACATTAGAAGATTACTACACCACTTTTATGGCGGGTATTTTCCGCTCAGTGCGCTTTGGTGCTTCAAGTGCACATGGTAAAGCAAATATGATCCGCTTTAACTTTTTTGCTCAAGAAGGTGCCTTCTCTAAAAATGAAGATGGCTTGTATAGCATCAACATGGATAAAATGGGCGATGCTATGGCAAAGTTATCACGCCTTATTTTAACTCTGCAAGGTGATGGTGATTACGAAAAAGTTGATCAACTGATTGCCACTCATGGCGATATTAAAGCGGAACTAGCTAAAGATTTAGAAAAGTTAAGCAAAGCGAACATCCCTGTAGATGTGACCTTCAAACAAGGCAAAGATGTGCTTGGCCTTAATTAATATGCGCTAAATTAGCTCACATAAAAAAAGCGTTACACTGTAACGCTTTTTTATTACTTATCAGTCTAATTATTTATCACTCATCACTTTACGAACAACCGGCTCAAGGCTTGCCATTCCCCACTGCTTGCCTGTTTCAATTGCAGACTCAATATCAGCGCCTTGCTGATGGGCTGAAATAGCCATTAACGCACCAACACGGTTGCTACTTGCACAATGAACAAGTACTGACTCACCGTTAAGCTTTGCTAATAGGCTGGCTAACTGATTTGCATTTTCAATGTTTACATCTTGTGCACCTGCAATCTCAATTGCGTGGTAATTCATTCCTAAAGAATTGACTAACGCGCCTTCATCCCAGTCTTGCTCATCTGCTGCACGTAAATTAATAACGTGCTTCACCTTAGCTTGCGATAGTTGCTTAAACTGCTCATCAGTCGGTTGCGCTGCTGAAAAAACTAAGTTGTTATGTGCTGCAAAGTTTTTAATATTAGCGTTATTTACCACATCTACAGCTACTGGCTGCTCGCCCGCTATCACTGCTGACACTGCAATGGCTGCAATAAATACACTTGTACAGAGTTGTTTGATTAATTTCATACTATCCCCTCAAAGTAACTCATTTTGATTTTTTAAAAATGCGCTTTTAATTGCTCTATCTGCTCATTAGTATAAGGCACACTCGGAAACTTGCCCCATACCGGCGCAGGCCACGCAATATCTGTTTTAAAACGCGCGATATGATGAATATGTAGTTGTGGCACCATATTACCCAATGCGGCTACATTTAACTTATCAGGATTAAACACCTCCATTAACAAATGACTGAGTTTCGCTGACTCGTGTAAATAAGTAATTTGTTGCTGCTCGGTTAAATCAATAATCTCTTTTAAACCCGCTATTCTGGGGACCAATACAAACCAAGGATATTGGCTGTCGTTTAATAGCAACACCTTACAAAGTGGCCAATCAGCCAGTTCAATACAATCTCTTTTCAGTTCAGGTGCTAAGGTAAATGATGTTTTGCTCATGTTAAAGTCCTTAGATTATTTTACCGCACACTTTATAGCATTTAGTTGCAGTTGCACACGCTTGTGCTTTACCATCGAGATAATTTTATGTAAGTAAAGGCAATCCTGTGTTAAAAAAACTAAAACACCTCTCACTGGCAATTCCCCTACTCGCGGGCGCATTAAGCGCAGAAGCTGAGCCGCTAACGCTTGAGCGTATATTTGATGATCCGAGCTTAGCAGGCAAATCTCCGGTACAACTTAAGTTTTCGCCTGATGGTAGCCGGGTTACCTACTTACAAGGTAAAACCGATGACTATAACCGCTACGATTTATGGGAATATAATTTAAAAGATAATACCAACCGGTTGTTAGTTGATTCGGCGCAGTTATTTTCAGGCCCAGAAAATCTCTCCGATGAAGAAAAAGCACGCCGCGAACGCCAACGTATTTTTGGAAAAGGTATCCTTGAATATAAATGGTCAAAAGATGGGAAAGCACTGTTATTCCCTCTTAATGGCGATCTTTATTACTATGACTTAGATGCTAAAAATAGTAAAAAGCTGACTAACACAGACGCATTTGAAACCGATGCGCGTTTTTCTCCAAAAGGAAATTTCGTATCCTTTATCCGAGAGCAAAACCTATATGCACTAGAGCTGGCTTCAGGTAAAGAAATTCAGTTAAGTAAAGATGGCGGTGGCGTAATTAAAAACGGCATGGCCGAATTTGTGGCGCAAGAAGAAATGAGCCGTATGACCGGTTATTGGTGGGCAAATGATGAATCTAAAATCGCCTTTACTCGCGTTGATGAAAGCCCTGTTCAAGAAGCGATTCGTAACGAAATTTATGCTGATGAAGTAAAACTATTTAACCAGCGTTATCCATTTACTGGCACCAATAATGTTGACATTCAACTTGGGGTGGTAAAGCTTAATGATCAAGCAGTTGACTGGATTGACTTAGGCGACGATAAAGATATTTATATTGCCCGCGCTAAGTGGCTAAACGACAGCAATACGCTCTCTTATCAATGGCAAAACCGCTCGCAACATAACTTAGAACTACGTTTTTACAACACTAAAACAAAACAGCAAACCGTTGCTTTAACTGAAAAAAGTGATACCTGGATCAACTTGCATTTTGACCTTGAATTTTTAAAAGATAAAAAGCATTTTGTATGGGCCTCAGAGCGCGATGGATTTAAGCACCTTTATTTATATCGTAATAACGGCCAACTTATCCGCCAGATTACCGCAGGTGATTGGGTCGTAGATAGCCTAAAAGGGATAGATGAAAAAAATGGCGTTGTTTACTTTGCTGCACGTAAAGATACCCCGCTAGAGAGCCATTTATACAGTGCGCCTTTATTTAAAAAAGGGGGTATGAAGCGCATTACTGAAAAAGGCCAATACCATAATGTCGTTCTAGCTAAAGATAATAAAACTTTCATTGATAATAGCTCATCGGTTAATAAGCCAAATTCAGCTGCACTGCGCAAAATTAATGGTGAGTTTATTACGTGGCTTGAAGAGAATAAGCTTGATGACTCTCACCCACTTACCCCGTATCTAACTGATTTAGCCCAGCCCGAATACGGAACAA
This sequence comes from Pseudoalteromonas sp. APC 3495, assembly GCF_030407645.1. NCBI lineage: Bacteria > Pseudomonadati > Pseudomonadota > Gammaproteobacteria > Alteromonadales > Pseudoalteromonadaceae > Pseudoalteromonas > Pseudoalteromonas sp. APC 3495. Next base: position 5,512 of record NZ_JASDDA010000079.1, read on the forward strand.
TTACCGCTGAAGACGGCCAAATTATGCATTACCGTTTATTTAAACCAGCAAATATGGCAAAGGGTAAAAAGCATCCGGTTATTGTCAACGTTTACGGTGGTCCTCATGCTCAGCGAGTAACGAATAGCTGGCGCAGTAAAAATTTATATTTTCAATACATGGCGCAACAAGGTTATGTAATTTTTCAACTTGATAACCGAGGCTCTTACAATCGCGGTAAAAAGTTTGAAGATGCGATTTATAAGCACTTAGGCGTTGTAGAAGTGGCGGATCAAATCAAAGGCGTTGAGTTTTTACGTACTCTTGATTACGTAGACCCTGCTCGCATAGGTATATACGGCCACAGCTACGGTGGTTATATGGCGCTAATGACCATGTTTAAAGCAGGCGATTACTTCAGCGCGGGTGTATCTGGTGCTCCGGTTACCGACTGGGCTCTATACGACACCCATTACACCGAGCGCTATTTGGGTCACCCAGATACTAATGCCCAAGGCTATATCGACAGTGCTGTGTTCCCATACGCTGAAGGCTTAAAAGGCCCATTAATGATTTACCATGGCATGGCCGATGACAACGTATTATTTACCCATGCCACTAAATTATTTAAACAGCTGCAAGATAACAATCAACAGTTTGAAATGATGACTTACCCGGGCTCAAAACATAGCCTTCGCGGTAAACAAGTTCAAACTCATTTACATCAAACTATTACAAACTTCTTTAACCGTAATTTTAATACAAAGTAACTAAAACTGGGTTAATTATTCGACTAAAGGCTGATATAAGTATCAGCCTTTTTTTATGCAGATA
>NZ_JASDDA010000080.1:0-6200 GCF_030407645.1 Pseudoalteromonas sp. APC 3495
TCTAGGTGCGTTTGTTCAATGGGGTTTTTTAATGGCTTTTTTATACTCATTAGTAACGAGTATAAATAAACCCAAAAAAGAGGCTTTATGGCTGTCGCTAATAATGTCGGTTTCATACTCTTCAAGCCTGTTCATTGATATCCAAAATATTTCTTATATGAAATTATTACTTTTTGATTTAGTAACAATTTTGGTTATTTTGGTTGTAAGCAACTTCTTAACTAAAAATGTTATATCTACTTATCTATTATTAGGGTTAAGCATAAACTCACTGTTATTTTTTTGTATGCACATAGACGTGCGAGTCTTTAATAACAGCACACCGTGGTGGTTTTGGTCGTTTTATTCAATGAGTATTAACCTAATGGACTTTATGATGATAGCTATTTTCTTTATTAATAAAGACTTTTTGAGAGTAGTGAAATTTAAAAATTGGCTTGTAAAAATTAGAATTAATAGAGCTATTATTAATGGCTGATTTTCTTTGGCAGTTAGTCGCGATTTTTGATTATATGTCGATTTTTATAACTTGGTTATTTGTAATCGCTTTTCTGTATAATTTATCGACAAGTATAAACAATCACAATAAAAATCTTTTGCTTCTCTCTTTTATTATGATGCTATCTTACACTTCAAGCATGTTTATTGATCCAACTACAGAGACACCTCATCTTAAAATGTTTATGTTTGATATAGTGACTATTGTTTTGCTAGTTATTTGGGGATACTTTATTAAGGGCAAAATTATTCCTGTTGCTTTTTATTACCTTATAGTAGGGCTTAGCTTTAATGCACTCATGTTTTTAGGTATGCATTACGATGTCAGCATGCAGGATAATACCGATTACTGGTGGTTTTGGGCACTTTATGCAATAGGTCAAGTTGTCAGTGATTGCGTTATGGCGGTAGTTTTAATCATAAATAAAGACGTATTAAAAATACTCTGGTTAGTGAAAAGATTTAAAGGCCGTTTTATTTTAGGAGTCTAAAAGTAGCGTCTCATTTATACGCTACTTTCTGAAAAAATTATTTAATGCTTGGTTTTCCCGAGCCTTGATTGCAGCGCCTTCATTACTATGGTGTCAACAAACTCACTCACATCCCCGTTATGGCGTGCTACTTCTTTTACTAGTGTTGATGATATAAAGGTATTGCGCTCGGCGGGCGTTAAAAATACGCTTTCTAAATCAGGGTTTAAACGGCGATTCATATTCGCGAGCTGAAACTCGTAATCAAAATCAGAAACCGCTCTTATGCCTCTGATCAGTACATTAGCATTATGGTCACGGGCTAAATCGGCGAGTAGCCCTGAAAAGCCAATGACTTTTACATTATCTAAATGGCTTAAAATCTCATTTGCTAAATCAACGCGTTCTTCTAAAGTAAAACACGGTTTTTTACTTGGGTTATGAGCAATAGCCACAATAACGGTATCGAACATTTTAGCCGCACGCTGAATTAAATCAGTGTGGCCGTTGGTAAGAGGGTCAAATGTGCCTGGGTAGATTGCGGTCACTTTCATAATATTTACTGTGTTATTATTTTTAGCCGTAGTGTAGCAGTGTTTAGTGTGCAAAGCAGCCTTGTGAGTAAATTGTATATAACTGCAGCTGCGCAGTGTTACAAATGCAATGATTTGTTTATACTAGGCGGATTATTTTAATGCAGCATCGTATTTTCGAAAATTGAGTAATGAGTATATGAATACCAAGGATAAAATAATTCAAACCAGTATTTCATTGTTTAACGAACATGGTGAAAGAGCAATATCTACTAATCATATCGCATCGAGTTTAGGTATGAGTCCGGGTAATCTGTACTACCACTTTAAAAATAAAGAAGACATTATTCGCCATATATTTGCACTTTATCGTGACCATTTAAGTACTCATTTTAAGCCGGTCGATCAAGGCGACGATGCTTTTGAACACCTAGGTCCTTATTTAGATTCGCTATTTGAATTGATGTGGCGCTATCATTTTTTTTACGACAACCTTGGCGATATTCTCGCTCGCGATAGTCATTTAAAACAGGGTTACATTGATTTTCAACAGGAGTTACTTGAGCAGGTGCGTAACATCATTTTGGCTTTACGCGACAGCGAAATTATTGCCATTGATGAACAAGATGCTATCGAACTTGCTCATACGTTAAAATTAACGGTCAGCTTTTGGACACCCTATATGAAAGCAAGAAGGCTTAGTGGTGTGCTGGTTGAGCAAGATATTTACCCTGGTATTGTAAAAGTACTGACTTTATTTAAAGCCTACAGCACCGAAAAAAGCGCAAATAAAATTAATCAGTTAAGAGACAAGTACGCACTTTTAGCAAATGCTGCTCCCCAGAATCCTTAAGCCCGTTAAGTTGGTTAGTTCCTAGGCGCTAAATTTTTTGCTATAATCCGCCGCGCCCAATACCTGGGTGCGCGAATTCCCGCAGTCTAAGAGTTAAACTATGCTTAAATTTATCGTCAAACTTCACCCTGAAATAGCCATTAAAAGCCGTTCAGTCCGTAAACGCTTTACTAAAGTGTTAGAAAATAACATTAAAATTGTATTGCGTCGTGTTGACGAAAAAGTACAGGTACGTAATAACTGGGATAACATTTCAGTTGTAACAAAACTTGACGATGCTCAAACTCGCCTTGATTTTATCGACAGCTTACAACGTATACCTGGCATCGTGCAGTTTATTGAAGTGACTGAAACAGACTTTAAAACGATTGATGACATTTATCAAAAAACTATTGAGCTAGTTGGTCACACTATTATTGGTAAAACCTTTTGTGTCCGTGCTAAGCGCACAGGTCAACATGATTTTACTTCAACTGAGCTAGAGCGTTACGTTGGTGGCGGGCTTAATCAACATGTTGAAGGGGCTCGAGTAAAGCTAAGTCGCCCAGAAGTAACGATTCGTTTAGAAATTAAAGACGAAAAAGCCTACATAGTAACGCAAACGCATTTAGGAATGGCGGGCTTTCCACTGCCAACACAAGACGATGTATTATCGCTTATGTCTGGTGGGTTTGATTCTGGCGTTGCCAGTTATCAAATGATCCGTAAAGGTGCTCGCACGCACTTTTTATTCTTTAATTTAGGTGGCGCTGCTCATGAAATTGGGGTTAAACAAGCGAGTTACTATCTATGGAAACAATACAGCTCTACTCACAAAGTTAAGTTTATTACTGTTGATTTTGAGCCAGTGGTTGCTGAAATCTTAGAAAACGTTGAGAACAGCCAAATGGGCGTTGTCCTTAAACGTATGATGATGCGAGCGGGTAGTGCCGTCGCTGAAAAACTAAATATTCAAGCATTGGTTACGGGTGAAAGTATAGGTCAGGTGTCTAGTCAAACCTTAGCTAACTTAAGTGTGATTGACCGCGTAACCGAAACGCTCATTTTACGCCCACTTATCCAACATGATAAGCAAGAAATCATCAATATAGCGCGCCAAATAGGCACTGCAGAAATGGCAGAGACGATGCCTGAATACTGCGGTGTGATCTCTAAAAAGCCGACAGTTAAAGCCAAAATTGAAGTGATTAAAGCAGAAGAAGAAAAGTTTGACTTTGATGTATTAGATACCGTTATTGATAACGCCCGTGTTATGGATGTGCGCGATATTGATGTTGAGGCTAAGCAAGAGCTTAAAGAGGCAGAATCAGTTACAGAGTTACCTGAAGGAGCGGTTGTTGTTGATATTCGCTCGCCTGAAGAAGAAGATGCGGCGCCGCTGGAAATTGAAGGTATTGAAGTTATCCACTTACCGTTTTTCCGCTTAGCAACAAAGTTTGGCGATTTACCTAAAGGCAAAGATTATTACTTATATTGCCAAAAAGGAGTAATGAGCCAATTACAAGCGCTTATTCTTCACGAAGAAGGCTTTAACACCGTAAAAGTATATCGTCCTTGATGGCTTAAGATATTGGGTCTGTTGACCTTTGCGGATTATAATTTGTTCAAACTAGGGGCGGTTTAATCGCGGCGCGAGGTTTGTAACCTAGTGGGCTAAGTAAAAATCGAGCAACAAAGAGTAAATCGCCCCTAGGCAGAACCCTTCGGGCAGCGCCTGTTTGGCATTGATGCTGCGTTATCGCCTATTTATGGGGAATAACCACACCACATAGGCTCTGCCTTACCTAAATACCAAACAGACTGCTGCAAATTTAACCTTGAAAGGTCAACAGACCCTAAATGCGCGGATTTATTCCGCGCTTTTTTTTGCCAAAATTTTAGCAAGTAAGGCGTCATTATAAGGTGTTGCAATATGGTGCAGTTTTCCTTGCTCACTTATATAGCCACAAATCGCCATGATCTCTGTTTGTCTATTGTGCATTACATCTTGATGCATCGAAGAGTAATTTTCGGCAGTTAAACTCATTACTTTGTAAGCCCGCTCTAGGGCATCTATAAGCTTAATATTGAGTTTTAGCGCGGTTGCAATGTGGCACGCCTCAGCTAATAAATTAATAATTGCACTACTGTATTGCGGTGCACGTAACTGACCATTTTTTATATTGTGGTGAGCGGTTAATGGATTTATTGCAATATTAACCAGTAGCTTTTCAAACCGTAGTTGTTCAATATTGTTACTGACAATTAACTGCGGAATAGTGTGTAATTGCGCACTAAGCTGTTGAATATTTTGAATAGCTAGTTGATTACAGCCCCCTAATACACTTTGCCCGTTTCCGGTATGTTGCACAATATTAGGGTTTGACTTAAATCCAGCCATGCTGGTGGTTAAAAAGTACAATGACTGCTGCTTTGTTAGTTGTTCATTTAATTGTTCAACATTACCCATGCCATTATGACTCAGTATAATATGGGTATTATTGCCTAGATAAGGTTTTACTTGAGCATAGGCTTGTTGCACTGCAAACGCTTTTACCGTGAATAAAACAATATCAAATTCAGGAGTTTGAGATAACTGCTCTTGTGAGATAAAAGTGGCGTTAATTTTTTCAGACGCAGCGTTACTGTGGCTGTAAAAGCGAGTATTAACTGTGCCTTTTCGAGTAAGTATATATATAGCGTGATGCTTGGCTAAAAAATGGCTAAATAACAAGCCAATAGCGCCATCACCTACAACAAGTATGTTAGCCATAATGCTTCTTTTTACGCAGTGTTAACAGGGCTTTAGCTAAAAAGTAGCTCGCTGCACCAATAAAATCGGCAACAAAATCGGCCAGTGATGCTTGTCTGTAAGGAAGGCTATCTTGCATAATTTCTATTGCTGCACCGTAACCAGCGAGTAATAGTATTTGTGCATATAATGGGAGTTTAAACGCTTTATCCATAATAATGGCAAGTAAAAAGAAGATACCAAAATGCGCTACTTTATCAACATGCGGAAATAAGTTTGCCGCGCCCTTTACCTCTTTAGCAAATAAGAAGGTAAACGCAACAATACTAATTAAAAAAATTGCTTGGTAAACACGCCTTGTCACGAAAATTCCTAAAATCGTATAAAAAAGAAGCCTCAGTATATCAAACTAATTTAGTATCGCACCTGAACAAAATGCAGAAAAATGTAAAGATTTATCATTTTAACGTTATAATTGCGGCATAAAATTAAGATTAGATAGTTAGGAGAACGCTATGCCTTCATTTGATATTGTATCTGAAGTAGAAATGAACGAAGCAAAAAATGCGGTTGATAACGCCAACCGTGAACTAGAAACGCGATTTGATTTTAGAGGCGTTGATGCATCAATAGAGCTAAACGATAAAACAATTAAATTAAAAGCTGAAGCAGATGCTCAGGTAATGCAGTTATTTGATATTTTAGCGAGTAAAATCTCTAAACGTGGGATGGATGTTGCAAGCTTAGAGCTACAAGATATTTCTCGTGCGGGCAAAAATGTTTTTCGTAACGTTGCACTTAAACAGGGTATCGAAAAAGACATGGCTAAAAAAGTAGTAAAAGCCATCAAAGACTCTAAAGTAAAAGTACAAGCGGCCATTCAAGGTGAAGAAGTTCGCGTAACAGGTAAAAAGCGTGATGACTTACAAGCGGCTATGCAAGTTGTACGCACTGCTGATTTAGGTCAACCATTTCAGTTTAAAAACTTCCGCGATTAATTTATTGCCTCGAGCTCGGCACTATAGGCGCTGAGCTCAAAGCAACATGTATTTAGCCAAACACGTTATATTGTTTGGCTTTTTATTTTTGGATCTATGATAATTATCGAACCACGA